>DATIGZ010000417.1:0-12061 GCA_035481255.1 Sphingomonas sp.
CCACCAGCCGTGTCGCGCGGAACAGCAGTGACTGTAGATAACCGACCTGCCCGAGCGGATCGTTCTCGAACATGCCCATCTCGTCCGCCAGCTGCTCGGTATAGAGCGCCCAGCCCTCGCTATAGCCACTGAAACCGCCGCGGCGGCGAATCAGCGGAATGTCCGGCGATTCGAGCGCGAGCATCACCTGCAGATGGTGTCCCGGCACCGCTTCATGATGCGTCAGCGTGGCGAGGCCGAACTTGGGCCGGTCGAACGTGTCGCGCAGGTTGATGTAATAGATGCCCGGCCGTGATCCATCGAGCGTCGCCGCCTGATAATAGCCACCCGGCGCACCGGCCTGGATTGACGGCGGCACGCGGCGAACCTCGACCGGCGCCTTCGGCAGGGTCGCGAACTGCTCGGGCAACCGCGGTTCCATCGCGCGAATCTGCTTGTTGAGTTCCGCGAGCAGCGCGGCGCGGCCTTCATCGGTGTTGGGAAACAGCTGATCAGGCCGCTCGTTCAGCGCCACCAGCCGTGCGCCGACCGTCCCCTCACTGATCCCCTGCGCCTTCAGGATCGTGTCGATCCGCGCGCTGATCTCCGCGACCTGTTCCAACCCGAGCTTGTGGATCTCGTCCCCGGTCAGCCGAGTGGTCGTGGCTGCTTCCGCCGCGGCGGTGTAATAGGCCTCGCCATCGGGCAGCCGCCACACGCCCGCGTCGTGCACCGCTTTGCCGCGCAGCTCAGTAACGAGCGCCCGTTGACGATCGAGTGCTGGGAAGACCTTCTCCGCCACGATCTTCGCCGCCTCGGCCGCGCGTTCCGGAGGCAGGTTCGCACTCTTGAGCTTGGCGGCATAGCCGGTGACCAGCCCCGTTTCCGCAGCGGGCTTCTCACGCAATGCCGTGAACTGCTTGAGCGTCGTGTCGAGGATATAATCGGGTGCGAAAACGCCCCGCGCAGCGTCGGCCCGCTGGCGCGCGGTCTCCTGATCGATCACGCTCGCGAATGCGCCAAGACGCGCCAGATAGGCGTCGGCATCGACCGCATCCTTCACCCGGTGCTGCGTATCGAGGAAGTCCGGAACCTCGCGATACGCGCCGCTGAGCTGGCTCAGCCGGAACGGCACGAAGCGTCCGCCACTATCACCATAGGTGAACTGCTCGCGCCCGGCGATGCTGCGTTCCAGCTGATAGCTGAGCACGTCCTGATCGAGCCGAGCGTCCTCGCCCAGCTTTGCCGGTGCAAAGGCCTTTACCGCCGCCAGTTCGCGCTTCGATCGGGCGAGCGAGCGCGCGTCATCGGATGGCGACCTGCCCGAAAGCTGCGATTTGAGCGCGGCGTTCTTACCGGTGTCGAGGCCGAGGGACGTCGCCCCTTCCGGACTCTCCGTCAGCCGATCCTCGAAGATCTTGTCCAGCAGCGCCCGGAACTTCACGTCCTCGGCCCCTGCGGGCTTGCCCTGGCGTGCGGTGGCGGGCAACGCGGCGACCAGCGCCGCAGCGCCAGCCGAACCAACAAACGAACGGCGGCGCATCGGCATCTGGCTTTTCACTCCATCAAATCAATCGTTGAGCGCGGGAACCTGACGGACGCATGCCGCCAGCGCGGCACTGGTCGCGCCGTCCTGCGCACGCAGCCGTTGCTCGGCGGCCGCGCCGTCGCGCGCCACCTCGGCTTCCACGGTCTTTGCATTCTTGCCCGCGACGCGGCCAGCATCGGACGCCGCCATGCCCCAGAAAATCGTATGATCGAACAGCTGCGATTCCTGCGGTGTGCCCTTGCCGATCTTGGCTGCGGCATTGGTCAGCGCGGCGCAGCGCAGCGCCTCTGGATAGGGCGGCGCTTTCCCCTGAGGGGCTCCGGCAAAAGCCGGGGCGCCGGGGCTTACGAACAGGACCGCAGCGGCAGCGGCGGTCAGGAAAACACGGTCAGGCAGCTTCTTTCTCCTCGGCAAGCGCCCCCTTCACGGCATCGATCGCGGCCGGGCCGTTTCCGCCCTCCGGTCCGCCACCCTGCGCCATGTCCGGGCGCCCGCCGCCGCCCTGTCCGCCCAGCGCGGCCACACCACGCTTGACGAGTTCAACGGCGCTCAGGCTTCCGGTCAGGTCGTCGGTGACGCCGACCGCAATCGCTGCACGCCCTTCATTTACCGCGACAAAAGCAACGACACCTGAACCGATCCGGCCTTTGGCTTCGTCGACGGCGCCGCGAAGCGCCTTGGGATCCAGCCCGTCGAGGATCTGCCCGACAAAGTTCACTCCGCCGATCTGCTCCGGGCCTGCGGGTGCGGCCGCACCGCCGCCGCCAAGCGCGAGCGCCTTCTTCGCCTCCGCCAGTTCCTTCTCCAGCTTACGGCGATCCTCGACCAGCGCGGCAATGCGCGCGGGCACCTCGTCGGGTGAGGTCTTGAGCGTCGTCGCGACCTCGCGCAGCTTCGCGTCGCGATCGGCGAGCCACAGCCGCGCCGCCTCGCCGGTCAGTGCCTCGATCCGGCGCACGCCGCTCGACACCGCGCTTTCGCTAATGATCTTGAACACCGCGATATCGCCGGTCGCGCGGACATGCGTTCCCCCGCACAGCTCGACCGAATAGCGCTTGTCGGAGACACGGCCCATCGAGAGCACGCGTACCTCGTCGCCATATTTCTCGCCAAACAGGGCCAGAGCGCCCGCGGCGACGGCGTCGTCGGGGGTCATCAGGCGCGTGCTGACCGCCTCGTTCGCGCGAATCTCGGCATTCACCTCGGCTTCGATGTCAGCGATCTCCTGCGTGGTCAGCGCGGAAGGGTGCGAGAAGTCAAAACGCAGACGATCGGGAGCCACCAGGCTGCCCTTCTGCGTCACATGCCCGCCCAGCCGGTTGCGCAGCGCCGCGTGCAGCAGGTGCGTTGCCGAATGGTTGGCGCGGATCGCATCACGACGGGCCACGTCGATCGCCAGCCGCACGGTATCGCCCACCGCAAGCTCACCACTCTCGATCGTCGCCTGATGCGCATGCAACCGGCCGAGCGGCTTTGAGGTGTCGCTCACCGCCGCCTTGACCTTGTCGCCGCTGATGACGCCCGCGTCGCCCATCTGGCCGCCGCTTTCGCCATAGAACGGGGTCTGGTTGGTCAGGATCACGACCTCATCGCCCTGCGCGGCCTTTTCGACACGCGCGCCATCCTTGACGATCGCGACCACCTGACCCTCGCCGTCGACGGCGGTGTAGCCGGTGAACTCGGTACCGCCGAGTTCCTCGGCGATATCGAACCAGACATCGTCCGACGCCTTGGCGCCCGAGCCTTTCCACGCAGCGCGTGCGGCATCCTTCTGCCGCTTCATCGCAGCGTCGAACCCGTCGCGATCGACGTTCATGCCCTGCGGACGCAGCGCATCCTCGGTCAGATCGTAGGGGAAGCCATAGGTGTCGTAGAGCTTGAACGCGGTCTCGCCGGACAGCGTATCGCCCTCGCCCATCCCCGCCGTCGCCTCGTCGAGGAGCTTGAGGCCGTTCGCCAGCGTCTGGCGGAAACGGGTTTCCTCCTGCAGCAAGGTCGCTTCGATCAGCGGCTGCGCGCGGACCAGTTCGGGATAGGCACCGCCCATCTCGGCGACCAGCGCCGGCACCATGCGGTACATCAGCGGGTCCTTCGCGCCCAGAATATGGGCGTGGCGCATGGCGCGGCGCATGATGCGGCGGAGCACATAGCCGCGGCCTTCATTCGTCGGCAGCACGCCGTCGGCGACAAGGAAACCCGCCGAGCGCAGGTGATCGGCGATCACGCGATGGCTTGCCTGATGCTCTCCCGTCGTCGCGGCGCCGGTCAGCGCACCGCTCTCGGCGATCAATGCCTTGAACGTGTCGGTGTCGTAATTGTCGTGGACGCCCTGCAGCACCGCCGCGACCCGCTCCAGCCCCATGCCGGTGTCGATGCTCGGCTTGGGCAGTTCACTGACGATCTCATCATTCTCCTGCAGATACTGCATGAAAACGAGGTTCCAGATCTCGACGAAGCGATCGCCATCTTCTTCCGGCGATCCCGGCGGACCACCCCAGATATGGTCGCCATGGTCGTAGAAGATCTCCGAGCACGGCCCGCACGGCCCATCCGATCCCATCGCCCAGAAATTGTCCTTGGTCGCGATGCGGATGATGCGCTCTTCGGGCAGGCCCGCGATCTTCCGCCACAGCTCGAACGCCTGATCATCGGTGTGATAGACGGTCGCGGTCAGCTTGTCCGGCGACAGACCCCATTCCTTGGTCAGCAGCGTCCACGCATGCGTGATCGCCTGTTCCTTGAAATAGTCGCCGAACGAGAAATTGCCGAGCATCTCGAAGAAGGTGTGGTGGCGCGCGGTGTAGCCGACATTGTCGAGATCGTTGTGCTTGCCACCCGCTCGAACGCACTTCTGGCTGCTCGCCGCGGTCGAATAGGGCCGCGTCTCAAGACCGGTGAACACGTTCTTGAACGGAACCATCCCCGCATTGACGAACATCAACGTCGGATCGTTGTGCGGCACCAGCGGCGCGGACTGCACGCGCGCATGTCCCTGGCCTTCGAAATAGTCGAGGAAGCTGCGGCGAATATCGTTGGTCGAAGTCATCGCGTCGACTTAGGGGCGCACGGCGCTTCGCTCAAGCGAAACACTTCGATCAGCGTGATTGGGACAGTTTCGCCAGTGCGGCGGCGCCGCGCGGACTGATCCGGTAGCCGGTTTCGAGCGAGATCGTCAGGCCGCGATTCTTGAGTTCCCGCACCCGCGCCTTGAACCGGTCGCGCGGCATATCCAGCGATTCTGCAAGATCGGCCGCACGGACTTCGGGCGCCCGGTCGATGACCCTCAGGATCGGCGCCGCCCAGTCGATCCGCCGGAGCCACGCCAGAACCTCCGGGTCGACTTCGGTGTCCTCGCGCAGAGCCTCTCGGGGATCACGATCGATTCCAGCCAACTCGATCCGGTACAGGTCACCGGCGCGACTGTTCAGTTCCCGTAACAGCGCATCGCGGTCCGCATAGCCCGCCGCGATCACGTCCGCCGTGCCGATCGCCTCCAGCGCGATCCGATCGACCTGTCCGAACCGCACGACGCCATAAGCGGTGCGCTGCGTGCCGCCAGTCACCGCCGCCGCGCTGCGCCACCGACGAAAAGCGAGGGTGACGGTTCCGCTGGCGATCCCTTCCAACGTCTCGCGGCGAAACAGCATGCACCCTGTCCGTTCGATTGCCGACGCTGTCCGCTCGATTGCCGACGACAGCCTATGCGTCTGCAAAGGCCTGCTCAAGTCCGTCGCTCGAGGCGATTGCAATGTTGGATTTGCTCTGCTTGCCTTGGTCCGCGACCGTGACGGGCGCCGCTCTTTGAACCGTCAAGCTCCCCTCCCCCGCACCCGGCGCGTCGGTGCCGCGTCGGTGTGGCGTAAGTGTCGCGTCACCGTCGCTTTACGGGTGCGTCGCCGACGCGTTGATGCTGCCTTACCGGCGCTTCACCGGGGCTTTGCAGGCGCGGCGACGTCCTGCGCCCCTCCGCGACGGCGGGAAAACCCGCGATTTGTGTCAACTATGTCAACCGCCTGTCACGGCCCGGCCTCAGCCGATCGGCTGCTCGATCGATTTCGGGGGTTCGCTAAACCACTTCGGCCCCGTCTTGGTCATATGGAAGCAGTCCTCCAGCCGCACGCCGAACTTGCCGGGCAGATAGATGCCCGGCTCGTTCGAGAAGCACATGCCGGCGGCAAGCTTCACCGTCTCGCCGCGAACCAGGTTGATCGGTTCGTGCCCGTCCATGCCGATGCCATGCCCCGTGCGGTGCGACAGGCCCGGCAGCTTATAGTCCGGCCCATAGCCGAGCGACGCGTAATAGCGCCGAACGGCGTCATCGACCGCGCCCGCCGGGGTGCCGATCTGCGCGGCGGCAAAGGCGATTTCCTGCCCGCGCCGCATCTCGCCCCACACCTTGCGCTGCTCGGCCGTCGCTTCGCCATGAGCGAAGGTGCGCGATATGTCGCTCTCATAGCCGTGAACGCGCGCGCCGCAGTCCATGAGCACCATTTCGCCCTTCACCACGCGCTGCGGCTTGCCGGTGCCGTGGGGATATGCCGACGCTTCACCCAGCAGGATCAGGTTGAACGCCACCTCCCCACCCAGTTTGCGGGTCGCGGCGGTCATCAGCCCGGCGATATCCTGCGGCGTCATCCCCGTCTCAACCCGCGGATGCGTCCAGCGATAGGCGGCCATCGTCACGTCGGCGGCCTTCTGCATCAGCGCGATCTCCGCCGGAGTCTTGATCATCCGGCACCCGCGCACGACCGAATTGGCCGAAACGATCAGCCGCGCGTCGCCGATCGCCTGAGCCAGCCCCGCCACCGCGAAGTGGCGCACCGTCTCCTCGATCCCGATCCTGTGGTTCGCCAGTCCGCGCTCACGCAGCCATCCCGCGATCACCGCGAACGGGCTTTCATGTTCCTGCCACACCCGCACCTGCGCGGGCACGCCCAGCGATTCGCGGACCGACGGCTCCTCGAAGAAGGGCGTGACGATCATCGGATCGCCCTCGACCGGGATCACCGCGGCGGTCAGCCGCTCGCTGCGACCCCAGCGCACGCCGGTGAAATAGAGCAGGCTAGATCCTGGCTCGATCAGCACGGCTCCGATGCCGTTCGCCTTCATCAGCGCCTGTGCCCGCGCCAGCCGCGCGCGGCGCTCTTCCGGGCCAATCGGCACAGTGTCGGTGGTAATGTTGGTTAGCGCCGACAGATCCGGTTCCGCAGCACGCAACAGGCTTGCATGGGCGGTCAGGGGAGCGGCTGCGGCTGCCACAAGCAGCGATCGGCGGGACAAGATCATGGTCGCAAGCGATACGGCCCTTGACCCGCGCGCCGCAATCCCCTGTCTAGGCGCCGCAACGAGGGGAGCCCAATGGCCAAGAAACTGACGACATTCATTCTGATCGCGCTGGTGGCGGGCGCGATCGTGGGCCTGGGGCTCCATTACGGCATCCACAATAGCTATGGCGCCGATTCGGCGGGCGCAGAGGCTGAACTCAAGACCATCGCCGGCTATTTCTCGATCGTCACCACGATCTTCCTGCGCCTGATCAAGATGATCATCGCCCCCCTCGTCTTCGCGACCCTCGTCGCGGGTATCGCGCATATGGGCGACACCGCGGCACTCGGCCGCGTCGGCGGCCGCGCGGTGGCGTGGTTCATCTGCGCGAGCCTCGTTTCGCTCACCCTCGGCCTGATCCTCGTCAACCTGTTCCAGCCGGGCGTGGGGCTCAACTTCCCGTTGCCTCCGGTCGACGCGGCAAGCGGGGTCGAAAAGGCAGCCTTCAACCTCAAGGACTTCTTCACCCACGTCTTCCCCGCCTCGGGGATCGAGGCGATGGCGAAGAACGAGATCCTTCAGATCGTGATCTTCTCGCTGTTCATCGGCGTGGCGATCACCGCGGTCGGCGAAAAGGCCAAGCCGCTGGTCAGCGCGGTCGAAGCGCTGGTCCATGTGATGCTTCAGGTGACCAATTACGTCATGCGCTTCGCCCCGGTCGCTGTGTTCGCCGCGGTGGCGGGCACGCTGGCGGAGCGCGGCCCAGCGATCATCGGCAACCTCGCCTACTTCATGGGCACCTTCTATCTCGGCATGCTGATCCTGTGGGCGCTGCTGATCGGGGTGTGCTTCCTGATCGTCGGCAAGCGTACGACGCTACTGGTCCGCTATATCCGCGACCCGCTCCTGCTCGCCTTCTCGACCGCTTCGTCCGAAGCCGCCTATCCGCGCACGCTCGAGGCGCTCGACCGGTTCGGCGTGCCACCGCGCATCGCCAGCTTCGTGCTGCCGCTGGGGTACAGCTTCAACCTCGACGGCTCGATGATCTACATGACCTTCGCGACGATCTTCATCGCGCAGGCCTATGGAATCGACCTGACCCTTGGTCAGGAAATCACGATGTTGCTGGTGCTGATGATCACCAGCAAGGGCATCGCCGGTGTCCCGCGCGCCAGCCTCGTCGTGATCGCCGCGACGCTCGGCTTCTTCGATATTCCGGAGGCTGGTCTGCTGCTCATCCTCGGCATAGATCATTTCCTCGACATGGGCCGTTCGGCGACCAACGTCGTCGGCAATGCGGTGGCGAGCGCGGTGGTCGCGAAGTGGGAGGGCGGACGTCTCGATCCAATCGAGCCCGCCGATATCGAGCCGCCCCATGCCCCCACAGGTCATGGCCCGGCGGAGGACGTGCAGAGCTTCAGCGAGGTCGGCGAGCACCCGCCGCGGCATCAGGCATAGGCATAGGGTCCGCCTGCGGCGAGCGCGGCCTGCCAGGCGGGCCGCGCATGGATCTTGGCCAGCCATGCGATCGTCGCCGGGCGTGAGGCGTCAAGCCCCGCCCGGCTTCGCGCCGCCTCGACCGGAAAGCTCATCATCACGTCCGCCGCGGTGAAATCATCGCCCGCGAACCAGTCATGCTCGGCCAGATGCGCCTCGACATAGTCGAGATGCACGTCGATCATCGGCTGAATCTTCTTCTGCGCGGCCTTGCCGAGCAGCGGCACGCGTCCGAGCACCAGCTTGACCAGCAAAGGCGGCATCAGCGAGCCTTCGGCATAGTGCAGGAAGTGCCGGTAGCGCAGCACGGCATCGCGGTGCGCGGGCGGGCCGAGCCGCCCGTCCGCCTTTTCCACCAGATATTCGATGATCGCCCCGGTCTCCGCGATCGTCCGGCCAAGACCGCCGTCCGCTTCGTTGTCGACGATAACCGGGGACTTTCCGAGCGGGTGCACCGCGCGCAGTTCGGGCGGGGCGAGCATCGTCGCCTTGTTCCGCTCATAGCGCCGGATCGCATAGGGCAGGCCGAGTTCCTCAAGCAGCCAAAGCACCCGCTGCGATCGTGAATTCTCAAGATGGTGGACGGTGATCATCGGACTGTCTTCCTCGCTGACATTCCCTGAACCTGCTTCGGTCCGAACCCGATGGCCAGCAGCAAATCAAACACGAAGCCGGCTCACACGGAGCGCATCGCAACGGAGGAACGCCCCGTCCGCTTTCGCGGCAAAGCGGTTAGCCGGAGTGCTAGCCGCGGCGCTCCCGCATCGGGGATTCGTCACGTCGCAGCGTCAGGACCTCCACGCCGGTCGCGGTGACCGCAACGGTATGTTCGAACTGCGCGGAAAGCTTGCCGTCGGTGGTGACAACCGTCCATTCGTCGTTCTGTGTCGCGACCTTGCGACTTCCCTGATTGATCATCGGCTCGACGGTGAAGACCATCCCCTCGCGCAGCTTCATGCCGGTACCGGGGCGCCCGAAATTGAGTACCGACGGTTCCTCGTGCATCTCGCGGCCGATGCCGTGTCCGCAATATTCTCGCACGACCGAATAGCCGTTCCGCTTGGCGTGCCGTTCGATCGCGAAGCCGATATCCCCCAGATGAGCGCCGGGCCGCACCTGCTCGATGCCTTTCCACATCGCCTCTTGCGCGACCCGCACAAGCCGCTTCGCGGCAGGAGCCACATCGCCGACCATGTAGGTCTTGCTTGAGTCCGCGATGAAGCCGTTCTTCTCGAGCGTGATGTCGAGATTGATGATGTCTCCGTCGCGGATAATCTCGTCCGCGTCGGGCACGCCATGACAGACGACATGGTTGATCGAGCAGTTCAGGACATATTTGAAACCATATTGCCCCTTGCTCGCCGGTCGCGCGGCAAGACCGGTGGTGATGAAGTCGTCGACCAGATCGTTGACCTGCATCGTGGACATGCCGGCGAGATGTTGCCGATCCAGCATCTCGAACACCGACGCCAGCAACTTGCCCGATATGCGCATCAGCGCCAGTTCGTCAGGGGTCTTCACCATGTCAGGCGGCCGCCGCCCCTGGCAGGTCGGCATCCGCCGCCGCGAGCTGCATCTTGACGATGTCGCTGAACGAAAGAGTCGGGTTGGCCTCCGCCAGCATGCCGATCTTCATCCAGAATTCGGCCTGCGCATTGATCGAGCGGCACATCACGGTGCTTGCCCGGCGGATGTCCGCATGCAGATCGTCATCGATTTTCACGAGGCCCATGGGGATTCCTTGCCATGAATGAATATGCGAAACGTATATGGATCGTATATTATTCGGTCAATGGAGTCCGCGACATGGCCGGTCCAACCCGAAAGGCCCGGCGCGTGGGGCGCCGGACCTTCCGATGGGAACCAGTCCCGTGACCGCCGCCGCTCGTCACGATACGGCGCGGCCCAATTCCGTCCTCGAGGCAGGTCGCCAAACGTGGCGAACATTGCCCAGAGCGCACCTCGTCAGCCGTCGAGATCGTCGTCCTCTGAGTCCGGCCCGGTCATCATCTCCTCGGCGACCTGAGCGGTCCGGTTGCGGATCGCTGCTTCGATCCGGGCGCAGATGTCGGGATTTTCCTTGAGGAACGTCTTCGAATTCTCGCGCCCCTGGCCGATGCGGATGCTGTCGTAGCTGAACCACGCGCCCGCCTTCTCGACGAGGCCGGCCTTGACGCCAAGGTCGAGAATCTCGCCGATCTTCGAGATGCCCTCGCCATACATGATGTCGAATTCGACCTGCTTGAACGGCGGTGCGACCTTGTTCTTCACCACCTTAACGCGGGTCGCGTTGCCGATGATGTCGTCGCGATCCTTGATCTGGCCGGTGCGGCGGATGTCGAGGCGGACTGAAGCGTAGAACTTCAGCGCATTGCCGCCCGTCGTGGTCTCCGGGTTGCCGTACATCACGCCGATCTTCATGCGCAGCTGGTTGATGAAGATCACCATGCAGCGCGAACGGCTGATCGAACCGGTCAGCTTGCGCAGCGACTGCGACATCAGGCGCGCTTGCAGACCGACATGGCTGTCGCCCATCTCGCCCTCGATCTCGGCGCGGGGAACCAGCGCGGCAACCGAGTCCACCACCAGCACGTCGATCGCATTCGAGCGCACCAGCGTGTCGGTGATCTCGAGAGCCTGCTCGCCGGTATCGGGCTGGGAGACGATCAACTCGTCGATGTTGACCCCCAGCTTCTTGGCATAGACCGGATCGAGCGCATGCTCGGCATCGACGAAGGCAGCGACGCCGCCGCTCTTCTGCGCTTCGGCGATGACATGCAGCGCCAGCGTGGTCTTGCCCGAGCTTTCCGGACCATAGACCTCGATCACGCGGCCACGCGGCAGACCGCCGACGCCGAGCGCGATATCGAGCCCGAGCGAGCCGGTCGAGATCGCCTCAACCTGCATCGTCTCCTTCGAGCCGAGCTTCATCGCGGAGCCCTTGCCGAACGCGCGGTCGATCTGCGCGAGTGCGGCGTCGAGCGCCTTCTGTTTGTCCGAAGAAATCGCCATGTTTCCGTCGATCACCTTGAGGGAAGCTGCCATCCGAAGTCTCCGTCGCTAGAGGCTTTGCGCCCTGTCTTCAACCGGGCTGTCATCACGTTCTTGTGGATTGCGTATAGCATTTGTTCTAACGGAACAAGAGTGGAACGATCTTTTTTTGTTCTCATTCCCGGGGAGTAGCGAAGATGACCGAGCCGGCACGTTGCCGATGGGCCGAAAGCGATACGCTGATGGCCGCCTATCACGACGCCGAATGGGGCGTGCCCGTGCGCGATTCCCGCCTGTTGTGGGAGATGCTGATGCTCGAGGGGTTTCAGGCCGGCCTGTCCTGGTCGATCATCCTGAAGCGCCGCGAAAGCTTCCGCGCCGCCTTTGCCGGATGGAACCCCGACAAGGTCGCCGCGTTCGGCCCGGCGGATATCGAGCGGCTGATGGCCGACCCCGGCATCATCCGTGCCCGTGCCAAGATCGAGGCCGCGATCGGCAATGCCCGCGCCTATCTCGCCTTCACCGAACGGGGTGAGGATTTTGGAGCCTGGGCATGGGATCTGGCGGGCGGTTCCCCGGCGAAGGGGGATGGTCATATCGTCCCGGCAAGAACGGCGTCGTCGGAAGCGATCTCAAAGGCGCTCAAGACGCGTGGCTTCAAGTTCGTCGGCCCGGTGATCGTCTATGCCTGGATGCAGGCCGTGGGCATGGTCAACGATCATGCGGCCGACTGCTTCCGGCGCGACGCGATGCCTGTCTCCTGAAAGCCGCAAAGCTGGC
>DATIGZ010000418.1:0-6533 GCA_035481255.1 Sphingomonas sp.
TAGGTCGCGCCTTCGACCAGCTCCATGATGTAGAAGGCCGATCCGATAACCCCGTCATCCTCGCACAACCCATAGGGCCGCGCGACCGGAAAGCCGGTCGGATGCAACCCGGCGATCAGCCGATATTCGCGATCCACCGCATGCGCCGAGGGCAGCAACGGCCCGAACGGCTTCCGGCGCAACACATAGGCGCCGCTCGCCGCGTCGATGCGATAGGTCGGGTTGCTCTGCCCGCCGGGGAATTTGGCGTAAGTCAGCGGGCCTTCGAACCCCGCGACGTTCGCCGCCATCCACGCGGTCAGTTTCGCGGTGTCGAGGTCGCTCACCGCCTCCATCGGCTGCCCGCCGCGATGCCCGGCCGGCGCGCTCATGTGAACTCGATCACCGACCGCACGGCGTCACCCTTGCGGAGGTTGTCGAACGCATGGTTGATATCGTCCAGCCGGATGCGCTCGGCGACCATCGTGTCGAGATGGAGCACGCCGTCGAGATACATCTGCACCAGCCGCGGCAGATCGATCGGAAACTGCATCGATCCGGCGAGGCTGCCTTGCAGCTTCTTCCCCGACAGGAATGTCGGCCCCGGAATGCTCACCGACTGGCCCGGCGCGATCATGCCCAGGATCGTCGCGGTGCCGCCGCGGCGCAGCAGGTTCCACGCCATCTCCGCCGTGTTGGGCCGCCCGACCGCCTCGATCGCATAGTCGACGCCGCCATCGGTGAGTTTGAGCACCTGTTTCACCAGATCCTCGCTCATCGCGTCGAAGTCGTGCGTCGCGCCCATCTTGCGCGCCAGCGCGCGCTTCTCGGGCACCGGATCGATCGCCACGATCTTGCCCGCGCCCGCGATCTTCGCGGCGTTGACCGCGGCAAGCCCAATCCCGCCACAGCCGATCACCGCCACCGTCTCACCCGGGCTGACCTTGCTGTCGCGGAAGATCGAGCCCGCCCCGGTCATCACCGCGCAGCCGAGCAGCGCCGCGCGGTCGAGCGGCATGTCCTTGCTGATCGCGACGCAGGCATTCTCATGCACCAGCATCTGCTCGGCAAAGGCCGAGAGGTTGAGGAAATGCGCGACCGGGGTGCCGTCGGACAGACGCAGCTTGGGCTCGGCATCCTTGGGCCGCCGCGTCGAGCTGTCGACGCACAGCGACGGTCGTCCGGAGACGCAGAATTCGCAGCTCCCGCAGAACACGGTGAAGAAGGTGATGACGTGGTCGCCGGGCCTGATCCGGGTCACCTCGCTGCCCACCGCCTCGACCACGCCCGCCGCCTCATGCCCCGGCACGGTCGGCATGACGTGCGGATAGGCACCGTCGACGAAGTGCAGGTCCGACCGGCACACCCCGCACGCCGCGGTGCGGATCAGCACCTCGCGCGGGCCGGGCTTGTCGATCGTTACGTCGTGGATCTCGAGGGGGCGTTTCGCCTCGAACAGGACCGCTGCCTTCACCAAACTCTCCCTTAACGCGCCGCGGCCATGTCGCCGCTGGACGGGCGGTCGGCCTTGAACTCACCGTATTTGCCGAACTCGGACCGGGCGATAGCGCGGTTATGGACCTCGTCCGGGCCGTCGGCAAAACGCAGCGTGCGCATGCTCGCCCATGCGCTGGCGAGCGGCGTGTCGCCCGAAACGCCCGCGCCGCCGAACGCCTGAATGGCGTCGTCGAGGATCTGAAGCGTCATGCGCGGTCCCATCGCCTTGATCATAGCGATCTCGCCCTGCGCGGATTTGTTGCCGGCCTTGTCCATCATGTCGGCCGCCTTGAGGCACAGCAGGCGCATCATCTCGAGGTTCGATCGCGCCTCGGCCACGCGCTGCTCCCAGATCGAATGATCGGCGATGCGCTTGCCGAAGGCGACGCGGCTGAGCAGCCGCTTGCACATCAGCTCAAGCGCGCCCTCGGCCACCCCGATCGAGCGCATGCAGTGATGGATGCGGCCCGGCCCGAGGCGCCCCTGCGCGATCTCGAACCCGCGGCCTTCGCCGAGGATGATGTTCTCGACCGGCACGCGGACATTCTCCAGCACCACCTCGCCATGGCCGTGCGGCGCGTGATCATACCCGAACACCGAAAGCATCCGCTCGATCTTCACGCCCGGCGCGTCCATCGGCACCAAAACCTGGCTCTGCTGCGAATGGCGCGAGGCGTCGGGATTGGTCTTGCCCATCACGATCGCGACCGCGCAGCGCGGATCGCCCACGCCCGACGACCACCATTTGCGGCCGTTGATGACATAATGATCGCCGTCGCGAACCATCGATGTCCGGATGTTGGTCGCGTCGGACGAAGCAACCTCAGGCTCGGTCATCAGGAAGGCCGAGCGGATCTCGCCGTTCATCAGCGGCAGCAGCCAGCGATCTTTCTGCTCGCGGGTGCCGTAACGGTGCAGCACCTCCATATTGCCGGTGTCGGGGGCCGAGCAGTTGAACACCTCGCTCGCCCAGCCGGCGCGGCCCATCTCCTCGGCGCACAGGGCGTATTCGAGGTTGGTGAGCTGAGTTCCCTCGAACTCAAAACTGTCGTCGACATGGTTCTGCCCGGAATGCGGCGGCATGAAGAAGTTCCACAACCCCTGCGCCTTCGCGATCGGCTTCAGCTCCTCGATCACCGGGATCACCTTCCAGCGTTCGCCGGTGTAGACCTGTGCGCGATAGTCGCCGTTGCGCGGGGTGATATGCTGGTCGATGAACCCCTTCACGCGGTCGCGGAAATAGGTTTCGCGCTCGGTCAGCGTGAAGTCCATCATCCTTCTCCTTCATCTGTCGTTTCGAATCGAATACGCCATACCCGTTTTTCGGTAAAGTGGGTCGCGACGCATTTTTCCGTCGCGGAAACACTCCAAATCACCCCTACCCGCTTTAGGACTGTTCCTTCGAATCAAAGCTGCTAATCTGGTTCGATGGAAGTCGAAGAGGGGCTCCCCGCCGAGGCGCGGGGCGAGACAAAGCGGTTCAAGGCAAAGCGCGACGCGATCCTCGCGGCCGCCGCCGACGTGATCAACGAACAGAGCGCGAAGGGCATGACCTTCGCGGATGTCGCGCAGCGCGTGGGACTCAACACCACCAGCGTCACCTATTATTTCAAGCGCAAGGAAGACCTTGCCGCCGCGGCATTCGAGGTCACGCTCGACCGGCTCGACGAGATGCTCGAGGAAGCGCACCGCGAAACGACGGCCGAAGCCCGCGTCGCGCGCTACCTCTCGATCAACATGGAGCGGCTCGCGCGGATCAACCGTGGCGAGGAAAAGGCGTTCGCGATCCTCTCGGACCTGCGCGCGATGGAAGGCGAGATGCGCCAGCGGCTGATGGCGCGCTGGCAGCATATCTTCCGCCGCACCCGCGCCTTGTGGGGCGAAACCGCCAACCGCACCGAGACCGATCTGCACGGCGCGCGCGCGCATGTGCTGCTCGAGAATACCTTCTGGCTGCCCGCCTGGCTGGTCCGATACGAAACCGACGAATATTCGCGGGTCGAGGCGCGGCTGATGGATGTGTTCCGCCACGGCATCGCAGCGGAGGGCGCGGCGTGGAAGCCGGAGATGCTCGATCTGACGCATGACGAGGCTGAACCGGGACGCGAGGCGTTCCTGCTCGCCGCGACGCGGCTGATCAACGAGCTCGGCTATCGCGGCGCCTCGGTCCAGAAGATCGCGAGCGAGCTCAATGTCACCAAAGGCAGCTTCTACCATCATCTCGACGCCAAGGACGAGCTGGTGATCGAATGCTACAAGCGCAGCTTCGACATCATCGCCGATGCCCAGCGTCTCGCCGAAGACGGTTCGGGCGACCATTGGCACAAGCTGATCAGCATCATCGCCACGCTGCTCGACGTGCAGTTCTCCGAACGCGGGCCGCTGCTGCGCACCACCGCGCTGTCGGGCCTGCCGCCGCGCGTGCGCACCGCGATGGTCGATCGTTCGAATCGTATCGCGCGCCGCTATGCCGGGATGCTGTCGGACGGCATCGCCGAGGGATCGATCCGCGCGATCGACCCGCTGGTCGCCAGCCAGACGATGATGGCGCTGCAGAACGCGGCGTTCGACATGCGCAAATGGGCCGGAACCATGCCGCGCGAAAAGGCGATCGCCTTCTATGCCTCGACCATCGTGTTCGGGCTGTTCGACGACCGGGTGCTCGACTTCTAGGCGCGTGCCGTCACGGCTGCACCGACGCCTCGTCCCGCGCCGAGAGGCGGGTGAGGTCGATGACGTGCAAGGTCGTCGCACCGGTCCGCTTCCTGATGCGTGAGCCGGTTTCGACGCCATAGTCGGCGCGCAGCGTGAACCGCTCGACACGATAGACGCCGATTCCGCCCGGCCCGCTGTTGGCGAGCGCGTAACGGCGATCGGCGATCTGCTTCAGCAGCGGTCTGGCCCATTGGCTGTTCCTCGCCGGGCGCAGGATCTGCGCCTCCGCCGTCCTGCCGTCGGGCCGCACCCAGAATCCGATATCCGCCCAGCGGATATCGTTGCGCGCCAGCAACTGGCTGACCTGCGCCGAAGCGAGATCGACCCCGCCGGTCGAGCTCATGCCCGACCCCAATTCGGTATCGATGACCGGATAGGGCGGCGCCGTCACCAGCACCGGATCGGCTCCCCCGGTGCCGCGCAGCGCGGCGACCAGCGCGTCGGTGCCCTCCTCCTTGCCGTCGCCGATCGCGATCCGCGCCTTCAGCACCCGCAGGAACGGGACGAACAGCGGATCGCGGCCATGGCCGCGCTCGACCTGCTCGACCAACCTGCGCGCGTCCGCATAATTACCGGTCGAAAGCGCCAGCCACGCCCGGCGAAAGGTCAGCGCCCCGGCGATATCGCTCCGCCCCGCCCGCGCCGCATCCTCGGCCGCGCCGCGCCAGGCACCGTCGGCGGCGTCCGGCTTGTCGAGCTTGACCCACATATCGCCGATGCGGGCGGACACGCCGACCGATGCCGGATGCCCCTCCCCCAGCTCACGGCGCAGCACATAGACGCTCTCACGCGTCGCGTGCATGAACGCGTCCTTGTCGCCTTCATGCTCGGTCACATCAGCATAGGTGGCGTAGAGGTCGGAGACCCGCCCCGGCATCCGGCCGGCATATTTCCTGTTGCGCGCGATCGTCCGCTGCAGGGTGCGCTTCGCCTCTTCGTAACGGCCCGCGGCGAAGCTCTCCGCGCCCGCGTTCATCGCCGCGTCAACCTCCTCCTCCGGCGGGCAGTTGCGCGCGAGGCATTTGTCGAGCGCGTCGCGCATCCGGTTGCCGGTGATCACGACCTCCGCCTGCGGCGGCGCATCGGCCGGTTGCGGCGGTGACACCGCCTGTTGCCCCGCCAACATCATTGCGATCAGGAACATAGACTCCACTCCCTAACGCGATCGGTCCGGGTCGGGCCTTATACGCAGCCTATGCCCGCGCGATGTCGCGGGCAAGCGGATGATGGCCGAGCACGCCGGACGATGACGGCGCGCGTCAATCTTGATAGGCGGTGGCGATGCGTATCGATTACCTGCCCGACACAGTCTGGTCCGCGTCCCTCGACGACGGCCTGTTGATCGAGGGTACCGAAGACCCGTCATCCCCCGTCCTGACCAGCTTCTTCGCGGGCTATGACCGCGCGTTCGTCCTGCCTGACGAGCGCGAGGAACTCGACGGGTTTCGCGAGTGCCTGATCGCCAATCGCGGGGCGCCGCTCCGCTTCGGCCGGCGGCATCGCGAGCTGGTGCTGACGCTTCGCGACGGGGCGGGCGGCCCGGTCCTGGGCGGCGCCAACTTCCTCGCCACCGCGATGGACCCGGCCCCCGGTCAGCCTGACGTATCGGTCGCGCTCAACTATATCTATGTCGATCAGCAGGCGCGCGGACGCGGGCTGGCGCGCAAGCTGGTCGGAGCAGTCGCGCGGCTCGCGCAACGCGCGGCGGAGCGGCCCGAGGATGCAATGCCCGCCATCTTCATCGAGCAGAACGACCCTTTCCGACTGACCGCAGCGGAATATGCGGCGGACACGGCCCATTCGGGAACCGACCAGATCGACCGGCTCGCCATCTGGGCGCGGCTCGGCGCCCGCGCGGTCGATTTCCCCTATATCCAGCCCGCGCTGAGCGCGGCCCAGGCCAGCGACGACGGGCTGCTCTACGCCGCGCTCGCCTACCCTGGCGATACGGTCTCCGCCGCCTTCCTGCACGATCATTTCGAGAGCTTCTTCGGCGTCTCGGTGCTCAAGGGCGGGGATCCGCATGCCGATCCCGCGGCGGGTCCGCAGCTTGCGGCGTTGGCGGCGATGGCCGCGAAGAATGAGCGGGTCGCGCTGCTCGATCTGCTTGGCCCGCTGCAACGGCTCGAGCGCGGCACGCCGCTTCCCGCTGCCCGCTCGATGCTGGAATTTGCCAAGACGGGCTGAGCGGCCTTAGTCTCCGTGCGGGGCCGAGGGGGGAACGCATGGAATCGCCGGGCACGACGTCGAGCGATCGTTCGCAGACCGAGATCGCCAACGACCGCACGCTCTACTGGACGCTGTCCTTTTACATCCCGGTGGAGCGGCTGCGCGAGGCCGCC
>DATIGZ010000419.1:0-9224 GCA_035481255.1 Sphingomonas sp.
GATGACCAGCTTCGCCGAGCGCTGCATCGACGGGATCGAGGCGAACGAGCGCCAGATCGCCGATCTGGTCGGACGATCGCTGATGCTCGTCACCGCGCTCGCGCCCGAGATCGGCTACGACAATGCGGCAAAGATCGCCAAGGTCGCGCATGCCGAGGGGCTGACCCTGCGCGAGGCCGGGCTGAAGCTCGGGCTGGTGGACGAGGCGACGTTCGACCGGCTGGTGCGGCCCGAGACGATGGTGGGGCGGTAAGAGTCACAGCGCGTTCAGGGAACCGCAGCGAGAACCCTCCGTTGTCAGAGCGGATAAAGGCAAGAGGAGCCAATATGATCGGACGGGTTATCGGCGCGCTAGTTGGGCGGGAGATCGATCGGCGTGACGGCAGCGGCGGCGCGAAAGGCGCAGCGGTCGGCTTCATTGCTGCGGGCGCGCTTAAGCGGCTGGGGCCGCTGGGTCTTGCGCTGGGCGGTGCCTATGTCGCCAAGAAGGCCTATGACCGGCACAAGGCTTCGCGCCGCGCGTAACGCCGCCGCTTGACGCGTGCGCCATGCCCGCGCCAAAGGCGCACATGGCGCATCGCGATTCCAAATTCGAATTCGACCGCAGGGGCGTGTTGTTCGTGCTCTCCTCGCCCTCCGGCGCAGGCAAGTCGACCATCGCGCGCAAGCTGCTTGAGGCGGAACCCGGCATGGGCGTGTCCGTCTCAGCGACCACGCGTCCGATCCGCGAGGGCGAGCAGGACGGCCGCGAATATCATTTCGTGAGCACCGAGAGCTTCAAGGAAATGGCCGCGCGGCACGAGTTCCTCGAATGGGCGCACGTCTTCAACTATCGCTACGGCACGCCCCGCGCGCCGGTGAAGAAGATGCTGGCCGAAGGGCAGGACGTGCTGTTCGACGTCGACTGGCAGGGCGCGCAGCAGCTGTTCCAACTGGAAGGTGGCGATGTGGTGCGCGTGTTCATCGTGCCGCCCTCGCTTACCGAGCTGGAAAAGCGCCTGCGCGCGCGCAATACCGACAGCGAGGAAGTGATCCAGTATCGTATGAAGCGCGCCGAGCGCGAGCTGAGCCACTGGGACGGCTACGATTATGTGGTGGTCAACGACGATCTGGATGCGTGCTTCGAGAAGGTCCACACCATCCTGCAGGCCGAGCGCGAAAAGCGTTCGCGCAAACCGGGGCTGATCGGTTTCATCCGCGAGCGGCAGGAAGAAGCGATCGCCATGGGGCTTGCGACGCGCTAGCCTCCGCCCCTGACAAGGGGAGACGCAACATGCCGAGAGCTGTACTGGGCGGCCTGCTGGGCGGGGTCGCGATGTGGATCTTGGGCTTCATCTTCTGGGGCACGCCGTTGAGCCGGCTCGCGGTGACCAGCACCGGCGACGCCGCCAGCGCCTCGATCCAGGCGGTGCTGGCGCAGCATCTGGGACCGACGGGAACCGGCGCTTACCCCATTCCGTGGCCGGGCACGCCGTCGGGAACTCAGATGTACGGGCAGGGACCGGTGGCAATGGTGCTGTTCAACGCGCATGGCTTCGCACTGCCCGACACTAGCGCGCTGATCGGCGGACTGGTGCTGTCGGTGGTTTGCGCGCTTGTTCTGGCGTTCGCGCTGGCGCGGGTCACCGTCGGCATGAGCTTTGGCGGACGGCTGACGATCGTCGGATTGTTCGCGCTGGCGATCACCGCCTACAGCCAGCTCGGCCAGCCGATCTTCAATCATGCCCCTTGGGGCTATTTCATCTATCTGTGGATCAGCGAGATCGCCGGATGGCTGGCGGCGGGCGCGGTGATCGCGTGGTTGCTGCCGAAGCCGGTCATCGCCGCGCCGGCGACCTACACCTCAGAGTAGCGACAGGAAGCGCGCGCCCGCGTCGAAATCGGCACGGCGCGCGGCGCGGGCCTTGCGGGCGAGATCGTCCTCGCCCCAATGCTCGGCTTGCCAGTCCTCGTCGAGATTGGCTGCGGACCAGATATCCTCGGACGTCGCGAAGCCTTCCAGCAAGGCGAGCGCGGCGACGAGCGAGCCGGTGACGGTAACCAGCGGCGAGAGAGCGGCGAGCTCGAACGGCGAGCGCGCGGCGACCGCTTTGGCGAGGCGAGCGATCGTTTCAGCGGACTGGGGGCGGTGCATCACGCCGGTGGTCGTGACCGGATCGATGCCGTAGCGGCCACGCGCCCAGTCGAGCAGCGGATCCCACGCCGCCTGCTGACGCAATTGCAGCTCGAGCGGATGATCGGCGCGGTAGCAGAGCAGGTCGCTCTCGCCATATTTAGCGAGACCTGCGGCGAAGGCGGCGGGATCGGGGGCGATCCGGTCGATCGCGGCGTTGGCGAGGCCGGTGAGCGGCATCGCGCGCGGATCGATCGTTTCGCCGACATCACGCCACTCATCCGCGACCGCCTCGGCCAGCGCGAGGCCGGGCAGTGTCAGCGGCACGCGACCCGGCGTGCGGACGGGCTTGCCGTCGAGATGGATGTCATGGCCGCCTGCCGCCGGGGTGGCGGAGACTTGTTCCCAGAAACGCTTCATAACTTACTGATCCGAGGGAGGAGTCCGCCAGCGGCGCGCCAGCGCGCGTGGCACGACGGCGATGCAGTAGAGGCCCGAGAGCAGGATCGCGGCGCCGAGCAGGCGCATCCACATCGTGTCCGCCTTGCCGAGGATGACGAGGCCGAACACCGCACCGGCGACGGCGACCATCTGGACGAACACCATCGTGAAATAGCGATTGCGGGCGGGATCCTCGGTCATTGCGGCAACACCTCCAGCAGCGCCTCCAGCATCGCCGGGAGATCGCGCGCGTCGGTCGAGACGCGGTGCGCGCCGGCTGCCGTCAACTCATGAGGCTCATGATAGCCCCACGCAACCCCCACCGCATGCGTGCCCGCGTTGAGCGCCATTGCGATGTCGAAGCTGGTGTCGCCAATCATCGCGGTGGTGTGCGGCGTGGCGCCGGCTTCGGCGATCGCGGCCTCCAGCATCGAAGGGTGCGGCTTGGAGGGGTGGCGATCGGCAGTCTGCAGCGTAACGAAGCGGCGGGTGAGGCCGTGATGCTCGAGGATCAGGGCAAGCCCGCGGTCCGACTTGCCGGTGGCGACGCCCAGCACCCAGCCCGCCGCGTCGAGCGACTCGATCGCTTCGGCCACGCCGTCGAACAGCGGCTCGGGATCGAGCGCGCGGTCGGTGCGCATCGCGTGGAAGGCGCGCTTGTAATCCTCGGCCATCAATTCGTGCTGGCGCGCCTCGGCATCTGGCAGCAGCGCCGCGATCGCGGGGACGAGGCTGAGGCCGACGATGCGGCGGATCGAATCGCGTCCCGGCGGATCGATCCGGTGCGCGGCGAAGCAAGCCTCCATCGCGCGGCAGATATTGGCCTGCGAATCGACGAGCGTGCCGTCGCAGTCGAACACGGCGAGACGGTTCATTTCTTCTTCGGCTTGCCGGGCTTCACCGGCTTCTCGGCCTTGTCGCCCCGACCGCGCCGTTCGCCGCGGCGTTCCTTGCGATAGGTTTTGGCATGGGCCTTTGCCTTCGCCTTTTCCTGCTCGCGCGTCATCGGCGCCTTCTCGTCGGGCGGCAAATTGTCGCCGCGCTCGATGTCGAAGCCGAGGCTGGCGAGCGTTTCGGCGAAATGCGTGGGCAGATCAGCGGTCACGTCGAGCTTGCCGCCATCGGGATGGTCGATGCGGATGCGGCGGGCGTGCAGGTGCATCTTGCGTGAGATGCTGCCCGACAGGAACGCTTCGGCAAGGCCGTATTTGCCGTCGCCGACGATCGGGTGGCCGATCGCCGCCATGTGCACGCGCAACTGGTGCGTGCGCCCGGTATGCGGCTGAAGCTCGACCCAGGCGGCGCGGTTGCCGGCGCGGTCGATCACGCGGTAACGGGTGCGCGCGGGCTGACCCTCTTCCTCGTCGACCTGCATCTTCTCGCCGCCGGTGCCCGGCTGCTTGCCGAGGGGGAGGTCGATGAAGCCGTCCTCGATGCTCGGCACGCCCATGATGATCGCCCAATAGGTTTTCCGCGCGGTGCGCCCGGAAAAGCTCTTGGAGAAATAGGCGGCGGCACGGGCGGTGCGGGCGAGGACGAGCGCCCCCGACGTGTCCTTGTCGAGCCTGTGAACCAGCTTGGGCCGGGTATCGAGGTCGAAATAGAGGCCGTCGAGCAGCTGGTCGACATGGTCGTGCGTCTTGGTGCCGCCCTGCGTCGCGAGGCCGGGTGGCTTGTTGAGCACCATCGCCTGCGCATCACGATGGATGACCATCGATTCCGCGAACTCCATCTGCTCGGGCGTGAGCTGGGGACGGGCCTTCTTTGGCTTGGCGGCGGTTGCCTGCACAGGTTCGGCCGGGGGGACGCGGATCACCTGACCCGCCTGGATGCGGTCGCCCGGCGTGGCGCGCGCGCCGTCGACGCGGAGCTGGCCGGTACGTGCCCAGCGCGACACGATATTGAAGCTCGCATCGGGGAGGTGCCGCTTGAACCAGCGATCGAGACGGATGCCGTCATCGTCGATGCCGACGGTGAACTGGCGGACATTCTGCGAGGCGTCGCTCATGCCGCCACCCGCGCGATCTGAAGCCCGGCGAAGAGCGCGGCGACCGAGCCGATCACCGAGAAGAGAATGTAGAGCAGCGCGATCGCGAATTCGCCGCGCTGGATCATGTTGGCGGTTTCAAGCGAGAAGGCCGAGAAGGTGGTGTAGCCACCGAGCACGCCGACACCCAGCAGATAGCGGAGCGCTTCATCGCCGCTGGCGCGCGCGGCCAGCCAGCCCGCGAGCAGGCCCATGGCGAGGCCGCCGGCAAGGTTCACGATCAGCGTGCCCCAGGGAAAGCCCGGGCCCCATAGCGCGAGCGCCGCACGGCCGGTCAGATGCCGGGCGCCGGCGCCGGCTGCGCCGCCGAGCATGACGAGGAGGAGGTGGTTCATCCCGCGGCACTAGCCGGAAACGGGAGCGGGGACTAGGCCCCGCCCGGTCGGGTGGGGGACGGAGCCGAAGCACCGCCCCCCGGGAGAAACTCAGTTGCCGCCATTGGCGACCAGATCGAGATCCGTGCCGCCGTCGGAGCGGGCGGAGAGCATGACGACATAAGCGGAGCCGTCGCGGCCGCGCGTGCCGCCAAGAACATGTTGCCCGTCCTTCGCCTGATGCTCTGTCGTGAAGCCGCCCTTGACCGCCCGCGTATAATACCAGTCGATCATGGTCTGCAGCGGCTGCGGTGTCGAGAAGCTGACCACCCGAAGTGAGCATTGTGCGTCTTGCGCACCGGCGGCTTCGCTGACGCGGGCTTGCGGATGGAGTGGCATGCCGGCGGGAAGCCGCGCGGCCCAGCCGGCCGAATAGTTGAGCTTCGCCGCGCAGCCCGCGGTGCGCTTGTCCTTTTGCTTCGCGGCGAGGCCGCCCAGCGTGATCGCCGCCTGCTGCGTGTCGCACGCGTCGCACTTGCCGCTGGGGGCCGGCGCCTTGAGCAGTTCGCCGTCCTTGGGCATCGCGGCTTTGCCGGCGGCGACGGTCTCCGAGGGGAGCGGGGCCGAATAGGGCTGGCTGGGCGGGCGGATCGCGTCCTTGTTCGCCTGACCGGCGAGTTGCGGATCGACCATGATCTGGTCCTGCAGCGCGCCCATCAGCGCGGGGTCGGCGGTGTTGCCGGTGATCTCGTTATCGAGCGCGTCGACATTCTGGTTGTCGGCGCCGCCGCCGCACGCGGCAAGCGCGAGCGGCAGGAGGACGATGGCACTGGCCCGGCGGATCATCTTGGAGCTCCCCATTTGGAAGCGTGATGACAGGGCAGGGTTAAGGAAGCGTTGGGGATGCCGGTTTGTCGGCTGCGGTGATGTTCGCCGGCCCGACGGCGCGATAGTCCGTCCGGGAGAGGAGCAGGCGGCATGGCACGGCTTTCGCGCAAGGTGGCGCTGATCACCGGCGGCGGGCAGGGCGTCGGACTGGGGATCGCGAAGGTGTTCGCCCGGGAAGGCGCGGCGGTGGTGATCACCGGACGCGACCCGGCGAAGCTGGCGGCGGCGCGGGACGAGATCGGCGGGCAGGCCGTGGTGTTCGCCGGGGACGCCGGGGTGCGAGACAATGCCGAGGCGGCGGTGCGCCTTGGCGTCGAGCGGTTCGGCGGGATCGACGTGCTGGTAAACGGAGCTCAGGCGCGGCGGTCCGGCGTGCCGGTCGAGGAGATCACCGAGGCGGACATGGAACTGGCCTGTCGCTCGGGGCTGTATGCGACGCTGTTCCATATGCAGGCGGCGTTTCCGCACATGGCGGCACGCGGCGGAGGGGCGGTGATCAATTTCGGATCGAAGATGGGGATTCAGCCGATCGCGGGGATCGGATCCTATGCCGCCGCCAAGGAGGCCATCCGGGCGCTTAGCCGGAGCGCTGCGCGGGAGTGGGGGCGGCACGGAATCCGGGTCAACGTGCTCAACCCCGCCTCTCTCAGCCCCGGAGGTCGGGCCTATTTCGACAGCCGGCCCGATGAGCTGGCGCGCATCCTTGAGGACGTCGCGCTGGGCCGGTTCGGCGATGCGGAGGCGGACATCGGCGCGGTCGCGCTGTTCCTTGCCAGCGACGACGGCCGCTATGTCACGGGGCAGACGATCAACGCCGATGGCGGGCAGTTGATGCTCTAGCCCTTCGCCTTCTCCGCCGCGATCCACGTCTCGATCTGCGCGTCGAGTACATCGAGCGGGACGGCGCCCTGAGCGAGCACGGCGTCGTGGAAGCCCTTGAGGTCGAATTTCGGTCCCAGCGCCTTTTCGGCGCGGGCGCGAAGCTCGCGGATCTTGATCTCGCCGAGCTTGTAGCCGAGAGCCTGGGCGGGCCAGCTGATGTAGCGGTTGACCTCCGCATCGATGTTCGCGGCGGACAGCGCGGTGTTGTCGAGCATGAACTTGACCGCCTGCTCCTTGGTCCAGCCCTTGGAATGGATGCCGGTATCGACGACGAGGCGGCACGCGCGCCACATCTCGTAGGACAGCCGGCCCATCTGCTTCTCGGGCGTGTCGTACAGGCCCATCTCGATGCCGATCCGCTCTGAATAGAGCCCCCAGCCTTCGGTGAAAGCGGTGAAGCTGGCGAGATGGCGGCGGAACTTGCTCGTTTCCATCTCCTGCTGGAGCGCGATCTGGTGGTGATGGCCGGGCACGGCTTCGTGCGCGGTCAGCGCGGGCAGCTCATAGAGCGGACGCTGATCGAGCTTCGAGGTGTTGACGAAATAATTGCCGGCGAGGCCGAGCTGCGGGTTGCCGGAGCCGTAATAGGCGGTGGTGGTGCCCTCCGCGGTCTCGGCCGGGATGCGCTTGAGGCCGTAGGGAAGGCGCGGCATCCGGTAGAAGAAGCCGGGCATCTTGCCGTCGATCAGCTTGGCCTGGAAGGCCGCGGCTTCCATCAGCTCCTCGGGGGTTTTCGCGTAATATTTGGGGTTGGTGCGCAGCTCCTGCACGAAGGCCTCGCGGCTGGCATAGCCGGCCTTGTTCGCGACCTCCGCCATCTCGGCACGGATGCGCGCGACCTCGTCCAGCCCGATCTTGTGGATCTGGTCGGCGCTATAGTCGGTGGTGGTGAGCTGGCGGATGCGGAAGGCATAGTATTTCGCGCCACCGGGCTGGGCCGAGACGCCGACCGCCTTGGCGCATTTCGGTTCGTAGGTCGTGCGGTAGAATTGCGCCGCCTTGGCGTAGGACGGGTTGATCGACCGGGTGACGACCGTTCTGGCGCGGTCCTGAAGCGCCGCCCATTCGGCATTGGTGGCGTCGGCGGGCCTGGGGCGGGTGAAGGGCGCGTAGAAACGCGATTTGGTGGGGTCGGTCTGGATCACGCCGGTGATCGTCTTCTCGAACCCGGCGAGGCTGACGCAGGGCTGGACATAGCCGCCCTTCACCGCCTGCGCCGTGATGTCGATCAGCGTGTCGTTGGTCTTGGGGAATTTTTCCAGCCGCGTCAGGTAATTGGCGTAGTCGGCCTTGCGCCGGAAGGCGAGGCGGTCGGCCTGTCCGGCGGCGCCCTGCCAGGGGTTGGAATAGCTGGTGAACAGCATCGTGCGCTGGCCATGGCCGTTCGATTCGACGCTCTCGGCGAGCAGGCGCTTGAGGATCGCCTTGTCGGTGCGCTCGGCGGCGGAAAGACCCGCATCGGGAATGGCGTCGAGGCGCTTGAGGAACGCGGCCTCGGCCGCGGCGCGGCGATCCTCCGCGGCGAGGCTGACGTCGCCGACTTCGGTTGCGTATTCGGCATTGCCGATCGACAGCGCGAAGCCGGGATTTTCCTTTTCAACCCATGCGAAATGCTCGGCGAGAAGGGCACGCAAGTCGTCCGACGGTTCTGCCATGGCGGGCGTGGCGAAGACCAGCAAAGCAGCGGCGCAAGTTGACAAAGTTGACACTCTCGACCGGTTGTCACGCGCGAGCGTCAAGCGGGTCTGCGGGCGGCGGTGGCTGGGGTTCGTCATGCGGAAAGGCAAGCAGACCAGCTCCTGCATTGCAACCTTTCGGTGCGTGCGCGAACGGGTTACGGAACCGAAACGGGTGCGGCCGGTTGACCCATGGCCGCCGCCCGCGCGTCGCGGGTCGAGGGAGTGTACCCCCGTGTTCGAGCCCCGATGACAGAGGCAGCCGCTCCACGCCGCACGATCGGCGATCTGGACGTGTTTGCCCTGACCGTGGGGATCGTCGTGGGCGCGGGAATCTTCCGTACTCCGGCACTGGTCGCGGGGTTCGCTCCGGATGCCACGACGATGATCGCGGCGTGGGTCGCGGGCGGGCTGCTCTCGATCGCCGGGGCGCTCTGCTACGCCGAGATGGCGGCGGCATGGCCGCATATGGGTGGCGACTACCATTTCCTTGGCCGGGCTTACGGCGAGCGGCTGGCATTCCTGTACGCCTGGGCCCGGCTGGCGGTGATCCAGACCGGATCGCTGGCGCTGCTGGCGTTCATCGTCGGGGACTATTTGCAGGTCATCGCGCCGCTGGGACCGGCGGGACCCGCGATCTGGGCGGGACTGGCGGTGATCGGTGTGAGCGCGGTCAACTGGCTGGGCATCCGCTGGGGCACGGCGGCGCAGCGCTGGCTGACGCTGGTCGAGGTGGCGGGGTTGGTCGCGATCATCGTGGCCGGCTTTATGGTGGCGCCTGCAGGTGCCGTCCCTGCGCCGGTGACGCAGGGCGGCTCGATCGGGCTGATGATGGTGTTCGTGCTGCTCGCCTATGGCGGGGG
>DATIGZ010000420.1:0-7197 GCA_035481255.1 Sphingomonas sp.
CAGCGAGGTCAGCCGGCGCGAGCCCGCCTTCTGCGCCGACGGCCCCGAAAATGCGAGGACGAGCAGCAACAGCACCATGAAGGTGCCCCCTGCGAGCAGCATGATCGGCAACATGTCCATGCCTTGCTACGACTCCGAACCTGTGGCGGACCGGCGGTGCGCCGGCCGGCCTTATTTCTTCTTGCTGGGCAGTTTCATCGACAGGCTGGAAAGCTTGCCGAGCAGCGAGCCCCCCTTGCCGGCATCGCCCTTCGCGCCCTTCGTTTCCCGCACCCCGTCCTCGGCCGCGTCGGTATAGGCGACGATGCGCTCGGCGATCTCGGCGAGGGGGCTGAGGCCCTTCACGCTCTTGCCCGCCTCGGCCAGCGGCTTGCCGAGCTTGGCAGCCTGTACCGCGGTCTTGGGATCGTAGGGGATGAGGTAGTCGATCTTACGTTCGATCGACCCTTCGAAGTCCTTGCGGCTGATCTCGAGCTGGCCACCCGCGGGGACGCGGTTGGCGACGACGATCATCTGCGTGTGTGGCGCGTTGGACTTGAACCAGCTGAGGATGCGGATCGCGTCGCGCGCCGCCGCCAGCGTCAGTTCGGTCACCAGCACCGCCACCTGAACGTCGGTGATCAGGTGCGGATAGTTGACCAGCATGGTGCGCGGCAGATCGACCACCGTGCACTCGAACGCGCTGCGGATCTCCTCCTGCAACTGGAAGAAGGCCGCGCCGTCGGTCATCACCGGGGCGTTGATCGGCGCTTCGGCGGAAAGCACCGCGAGCTTGTCCGACGCCTTCACCATCGCGCGCTCGATAAACAGGCCATCGATACGGCTCGGGTTTTCGATCGCGTCGGTCAGGCCGCGGCCCGGCTCGAGGTCGAGCGCGAGCGCGCCGGTGCCGAAATGCACGTCGAGGTCGAGCAGCGCGGTCGAACGGCCGCCCTTTTCGCTCAGCAGCCACGAGATCGAAGTCGCCAGCGTCGAGGCACCGACGCCGCCGCGCGTGCCGATCACCGCGACCGCGCAATGCGGACGGTCGGCGGGCGCGTCGCTCTGCTTGGGCGCGCTCAGCGCCGCCTGCGCCTGCACGAAGGTCTCGCGCAGCACATCGGGGTTGAGCGGCTTGAGCAGATAATCCTGGATGCCCGAGGCGACGAGGTCGCGGTACAGGCGCACGTCGTTGACCTGGCCGGCGGCGATCACCACCGTACCCGGCTCGCAGACCTCCGCGAGCGCGTTAATGTCGTTGAGCGGATCGCCGCTTTCGGACAGGTCGACGAACAGCACATTGGGGCTGGCCGAGACCGAGAGCGTCTGCACCGCGTTGCGCAGCCCGCCCTTGTTGACCTTTTCCGGGTTCCAGCCCTGTTCGATCGCGATCGGGCGCAGCGATTCGGCGGTCGACTCGTCACAGACAAAGGCGACGAACGGTTCGCGATGCGCGGTCCGTCCCGCACTAAAGGGTGCGTTCACTTCTTGCCTCCCGCGCTTTCGGCCTTGACCGCCGTGCCACCGCCGCCGCTCGGAGCGGCTTCGCGGAATGCCTTGATCGACTTGGTGATCTGCGCCGGATCGGAGGTCCCCGACCCCGGTTCGCCGCGTACCAGATCGGCCGGGTTGGCGATCATGGCCGCGAGGTTCTTGTTGGTCGCGCACCCGAAGTTCGAGGTGGTGCTCGCCTGATAATCCGGCTGGGAGATGCGCGAGAAGTCGGGGCAGCTCGGCACGCTGGCGCTGAGCCGCGTCACCACCACGCGAACCGTGCCCGGCGTGATCGTGCCGGTGGTGACCGGCGCGCTTTCCGACAAAATCAGGCCGAAGCGGCCGGCTTCGGCGGCGACCTGCTCGCGGCCCGTCGGCCCGCCGGCGCCGTCATCGACCGAGATGCGGTCGCCATAGCCCGGGCGCATCGCGCGCAGCCAGCCGGCAAGGCGCTCGCCTTCGCCCGGGGCGAGCGAAACGCCCGACGTCGCGAGGTCGAGCGCGTAATCGGTGCGCTGCACAACCGGCTGATGGATCGATTCCAGCCCGCCATTGTAGGTGCCGCAGCCGCTCAGCAACATTGCCGGGGCCAGGAGCAGGGGAAGGGCGATATGCTTGTACATCTCTGTCTCCTCAGCCGAGCGTCACAAACCGAAGCCCGGTGCCGCGCCGTTGTCCTTCTTCTTCGTGTCGCGCGTGCCCGGCACCGCCTTGAGCTGTTGCTCCTGAGGCTGCGGCGCCGCGGGCGCGCCCGGTGACATCGCACCGAGCGAGGGCGCGGGCGGAGCGCCCGGCGGGGGCGCCATGACCGGCTTGGGCCGGTCGCCGCTCTTGTTGCTGCCGCCCAGCTGACCGAGCAGGACGCGCTCGATGTCGCCCGGCGACTTGTAGCCGTCGGTGGGCAGGACGATCTCGTTCGCGTTGACCGGCTTCACCAGATAGGGGGTGATGACGATCATCAGCTCGGTCTCGTTGCGCTGGAACCCGTTCGAGCGGAACAGCGTGCCGAGTATCGGCACGTCGCCGAGTCCCGGCGTCTTCGAGATGCTGTTGTTGTGTGCGTTCTGCAGCAGGCCGCCGATCACCATGCTCTGGCCCGAACCGAGCTCGACCGTGGTCTCGCTGCGGCGCGTGGTCAGCGCCGGGATGGTGACGCCGTTGAGCTGAACCGCGCCCGCCGACGAAAGCTGGGAGACCTCCGGTCGCACGCGCAGCGAGATGCGGCCGTCCGCCAGAACTGTCGGGGTGAAGGCGAGGCTGACGCCATATTGCTTGAATTCGACCGTGGTGGTGCCGAGGCCCTGTGCCACCGGGATCGGGATTTCGCCGCCGGCGAGGAAACTGGCGGTCTCACCCGACAGAGCGGTGAGGTTGGGCGTGGCGAGCGTCGTCACCTGGCCGATCGTCTCGCCCAGATCGATCGCGGCGAGCACGTCGAGACCGAACAGGCGTCCGGCCAGACCCATCGTCGCATTGTCCGATCCGCGCGTAATGTCGGAGATGCCGTTGGCGCGGGGGTTGATGAACTGCCCCGTCGACGGATCGTAGGGACCCTCGATGACGCCGCCACCCGGCGCGGGCAGCCGCGCGATCGGATATTTGCTGAGATCCGCCGCGGTGAACGCGCCCGGGCTGCGGCCCTGGCCGAGTCCGAACAGGAAGCCGCCGGTCGTGTCCTTCGTGTTGAAGTTGACGCCGATATTCTTGACGAAGCTGCGGCTGACCTCGGCGAAACGCACCTGAAGGTTGACCTGAAGCGGCGTCGCGGTGCGCAGGCGCGAGATGACCTTGGTCTCCTCGCCGACAAAGGCCTGCGCCAGCCGTTCGGCTTCGGCGACGTCGTTCGGCGTGGCGACCGTGCCGGTGAGCAGCACGAAGCCGTTCATCGGCGTCGCTGCGATATCGGCTTCGGGCATGGCCATTTCGAGCATCGAATCGACGCTGTCGAAATTGTTGCCGATGCGGACCGTCGCCGAATAGATCACCTTGCCCGACTTGGTCGTGGCGTAGACGGTGGTCTCACCGGCCTTCTTGCCGAACACCCAGAGCTGGGTGGGCGAGCGGACCTGGACGTCGGCGATTTCCGAATTGGCGACGAAGATGTCGGACATCGGCGCGTTGAGCGTGACCATCCGTCCGCGGCCGGTTGCGATCTGAACCATGTCACGCGGCGCGGCGTGAACGGTCTGGCCGATCGCGGGCATCGGCACGGCGGCGGTCATGCTCGCCACGGCGGCCAGCGCGAGCGGCGCTCCAAGCTTCCCCCTCAAACGCATGTCAGTTCTTCCCCCCAACCGGGACAACCGTAACGGCATTGCCCCGTGAAACCTTGACTACCGGCCCTTCGCTCTTGGGCGCGGCACCCGGATATGTCCCCCCGGACACGCCCGTCGTACCGCGATCCGCGGCGGCCCTGCCGGGCACCGAGCTGCGCTGGAAGCGCGACACGTCGGCGCCGGTCGAGAAGGTCGAACGGCCTTCCACGGGGCGTGCGGCGACGCGGGCGAGCATCGCCTTCTCCGCTTTGGGATCGTTGCCTTCGGGCACCGAAACGTCACCCGCGGCGATCGCTTCCTCGAGTTCGCCGTTGTTGTCGGCGATCGAGCGCAGCGACAGCGACAGCGAGCCCAATGTCTGCGCGACCGCGATCTGCTCGGCGATGCGCGGCGTCGCCTCGACCGTCACGGTCGAATAGGTGCTGACGACGGTATTGCCACTCTCATCGGTCTGCTTGTCGGTCTTCTGGTCGGTGGCGAGCACGCGCAGGTTGCGCAGCACCGTCTCAGAGGCCTTCAGCGGAGGGCCATCGCCGCCGCCGGCCACGGTCTGGGTCAGCAGCAGATCGACCCGGTCGCCCGGGAACACGAAGCCCGCGACCGCGCTCTGCGTCGAAACGGGGACCGTCACCGCGCGCATGCCCGGGCCAAGCGCCGCGGCGAGGAAGCCGCGATCGCCGGGTTTGACCAGCCCGCCCTGCGTGATCGGCTGACCCGCCGGAACCGCGAAGCGGACCACGGTGCCCTGCAGGGTTTTGAGATCGGTTTCGGCCTTGCGATAATAGGCGCCCTCGACCAGCTCTTCCGGCCAGGGCACGAACTTGATCGACTCAGGGCCGAGGATCGTGCCGACCGGCAGTGCCTTGGTCGCGACGAGCACCTCGACGCCCTGGATCGGCGCGGGGCCGCCAGCCGTGGGTGCCGCACCGGCGACAGGAGCAGGGGTCCCGACCATCAGGGTCCGGGCCATGAATGCCGTGATCGCCGCGATAATCAGCGCGCCCACCAGCAGAATGATCTTCCGTCCATCCATGACGTTTCAGGCCTTTCAGTCTTCAGGACCGGGTTTCACCGGCGTTAAGCATTCACGCGAAGTGGTTAAGAATCGGTTCGCGAATTGTGAGCAGTGCTGCGATGGCGATCGCGATGCCGTACGGCACCTCGGGCTGAGCGGTCTGACGCCGCAGCCATTTGTCGACCAACATCAGCAGGGTAATCGCCCCGCCGGCCAGCGACATGATGACCAGCATCATCACCAGCGGCTGGAAGGGGAACCAGAGCGCGAGCGCCCCGATCATCTTGACGTCACCGCCGCCCATCATGCCGAAGTGGAAAGCCGCGGCGAACAGCGCGAAAACGCCGAGCGCGATGCCGATCTGGACCACGATATCGGGCCAGAAGGACAAGCCCCCGGCGATCCACCACGGCACCGCGAGCAGCGCTATGGCGGCGTTCTTCCAGTTGGCGATTTCGCGCTTACGCGCGTCTTCGATCCCGGCGGAGACCAGAATCAGGCCGAGTACGACCAGTAGAATCAAAGATGCGATCGCCCCCATTTCGAGTAATGCCTAGACGAGTGGGCTTTCCAAAACGTAACCAGCCCAAATGGAATCTTCACCATTCGATCGCCGCGCCATCCCCGCGGGAGCCGTCATCGGCGTCTGGCATGCCGAGGACGGCTGGCCGTTGCGGCGCTTCGACTGGTCCGCCGCGGGCCCGCCGCGCGGTTCGATCCTGTTCCAGGGCGGGCGCGGCGACATGGTCGAGAAATATCTCGAGACGCTGGCGCACTGGCATGCGCAAGGCTGGAACATCAGCTGGTTCGACTGGCGCGGGCAGAGCGGATCGGGCCGGGTGAACGGCGCGAAATGCGGGCATATCGAGGACTTCGCCGACTATATCGCCGACTATCGCGGCTTCGCGCGCGAATGGCAGGCGACGACGCCCGGGCCGCATGTCGTGATGGGGCATTCGATGGGCGGGCATCTGGTGCTTCGCGCGCTGGTCGAGCGGGTGATCCGCCCCGACGCCGCCGTGCTGGTCGCGCCGATGCTCGGCCTCAAATCGCCGCTCGGACTCGCCGCGGTGGGTGAGCGGTTCGCGCGGCTGATGGGCGGCCTCGGCGATCCGGCGCGGTCGGCGTGGAAGGCGAACGAGCGGCCCTATACGATCGAGTCGCGCCAGTCGTTGCTGACCCATGACCCCGACCGCTATCAGGACGAATTGTGGTGGCAGAAGGCGACTCCCGCCAATTTCACCGGCCCGCCGAGCTGGAAATGGCTGATCGAGGCGTTCCGTTCGACCCGTGAACTGCGCGACAGCCCCGCGCTTGCGGCGATGAACGTGCCGCTGCTCGCCCTCGTCGCTGAGCAGGACGGGCTGGTCGATGCGAAGGCGGGACTTGTCACGCTGGCAAAACTCCCCGATGCGCGCGTCGTGCGCTTCGGACCGGAAAGCGCACACGAGATCCTGCGCGAGACGGACGCGGTGCGGGATCGCGCGATCGGTGAGATCGACCGGTTTCTGGAGGCGCAGACGCCACAGCGATGAGCCGTTACGATGTTGTGATCATCGGCGCCGGGATTGCCGGGGCCAGCCTAGCCGCGCGGGTCGCGCCGCACGCGCGCGTGCTGATGCTCGAGGGCGAGGACCGGCCGGGCTATCACGCCACGGGGCGATCGGCCGCCTTCTGGTCCGAGACCTATGGCGGGCCGGCCATCCAGCCGCTGTCGATCGCGTCGGAGCCCTTTCTGCGCGCGCCGCCGGCGGAAATGGGGGGCGAGAGCTTCCTGTCGCCGCGCGGCCAGCTGTTCATCGCCACCCGAGCCGACAGGCAGGTGCTCGACTGCTTCGCGGCGGAGTTCGCCGCCGCCGGGGTGACACTGGCCGAGGCGGATCCGGCGGCGCACTGTCCCGGTCTTCGTCCCGAATGGACCGAGGGGCTGTGGGATCCCACCTGCTCCGATATCGACGTGGCGCGGCTGCACGCGGCGTATCTGGCGGCCGCGCGGCGGGCCGGGGCGGAGCTGGTGTGCGACGCTGCGGTGACCGGCGCGCGCCGCGACGGGCACTGGCGAGTCGAGACGCGTGCGGGCGTGTTCGAGGGCGACGTGCTGGTCAACGCCGCGGGCGCCTGGGCCGACCCGGTGGCGGAGCTTGCGGGCGCCCCGGCGATCGGGGTCACGCCGCTGCGCCGCACGATGGTTCAGCTGCGCGTCGACCCGCCAGCGCAGGCGACGCTGCCGCTGGTGACCGATGCGCGCGACCGGTTTTATTTCAAGCCCGAGGCGGGGCGGCTGTGGCTGTCGCCGCATGACGAGATCCCGAGCGCGCCGTGCGACGCCGCACCCGAGGAGCTGGATGTCGCGATCGCGATCGACAAGCTCCAGACCGCGGTCGACTGGCGGATCGAGGCGGTCGAGCGCAAATGGGCCGGGCTGCGCAGTTT
>DATIGZ010000421.1:0-2543 GCA_035481255.1 Sphingomonas sp.
TAATGCCGGTCATAGTCGTAGTAACGACGGTCGTAGCGGTCGTAATAGCGGTCACGGCTCGTACCCGCGATTGCCGCGCCGATCACGACGCCGGCGATGCCGGCGGCAATCGCGGTGCCGGTGTTGTCGCGGTCGCGGTGACGATAACGCTGCGCCTCCGCCGGAGCAGCCGCGGTGAGCGCGGTGGCGCCGAGCGTCAGTCCGAGCACCGCCTTGGTGATGGTCTTCATGACTTCCTCCTCGTGCAAGTCTGCACAACTCGACGCCGAAAACGCATTGGCGCCTTAAACGCTTCAGCGGACGTCTTGGATGCAGTCTGGGCGATTCGTCCTGAACTTCGGCGGAATCGCATGTTCACTTGCGGTTTAACCGGCGCGCGGCGATGGAGGGCCGCAAAGGAGACGCACGCAATGAACCTCTGGCTGATGAAGTCCGAACCCGACGTTTTCAGCTGGGATGACCTGGTTCGCGACGGCACGACCGAGTGGGACGGTGTCCGCAATTACACCGCCGCCGGAAACCTGCGCGCGATGAAGATCGGCGACCGCGCCTTTTTCTATCACAGCAATATCGGGCTTCAGATCGTCGGCATCATGGAAGTGAGCCGCGAGGCCAAGCCCGACGGCGAGGGCAAGCACTGGGTCTCGGTCGAAATGAAGCCGGTCGAACCGCTGGCCAATCCGGTGACACTCAAGCAGGTGAAAGCCGAGCCGAAGCTCGCCGAGATGGAGCTGGTCAAATATTCCCGCCTGTCGGTCGGCAAGGTCACACCCGACGAATGGAAGCAGGTAATCGACATGTCGAAGCCGTAACGGCTTCCTTTACCTTTATCTCAGCGTCCCTGTGGGCTAGGTGCCAAGGCCCATGCCCGCCGACGACCCCGTGATCGCCGGCCGCTTCGACGGTCTGGAGCATCGTTTCCCGGTTCGTGTCTATTTCGAGGACACGGACCTGTCGGGGGTGGTCTATCACGCCAATTATCTGCGCTTCATGGAACGCGCGCGCTCGGACATGCTGCGCCTTGCCGGTATCGACCAGCGCGCCGCGCACGAGGCGGGCGAAGGCGCCTATGCCGTCACGCGGATGCAGCTCCGCTTTGCTGCACCCGCCCGGCTCGACGACGCGTTGACCGTCGTCAGCCGGCTGGTCCGCGTGCGCGCGGCGTCAGTCGATATTCAGCAACGAGTCATGCGGCACGACGAATTGCTGGTTCAGGCAGAGGTCGAGGCCGCGTTCGTGGCGCCCAACGGGCGCCCGAGGCGGCAACCGGCCCACTGGGTGGACGCGTTTGTGCCGCTTGTATCGAAGGGAAATTGAGCGACACATGGACTGGTTTGTGAATACCGACGCCGCGACCCTGTCGCCGCTGGGTCTGTTCCTTCAGGCCGATTGGGTGGTGAAGGCGGTGATGGTCGGGCTGCTGCTGGCCAGCATCTGGACCTGGGGAATCATCTTCTCGCTGCGCGGGCGCATCGCCGCCGCGCGCAAGTCGACCGACGCGTTCGAGCGCGATTATCGCAAGAGCGACGATATCGACGTCTTCTACCGCATGCACGGCGACGCCGGCCATCCGGTAGCGCGCGTGTTCGCGGCGGGTGTCACCGAATGGCGCCGCTCGACCGGCGGCCGTGCGCTCGACAAGGAGGGCACACGCGAACCGCTCGGCACGACGATGGGCGCCGCGGTGGCGCATGAGATCGACAAGCTGTCCGATCGCCTGAACATCCTCGCCACGGTCGGCTCGGTCGCACCGTTCGTCGGGCTGTTCGGCACCGTCTGGGGCATCATGCGCAGCTTCACCGCGATCGCCAGCGAGCAGAACACCTCGCTCGCCGTCGTGGCGCCGGGCATCGCCGAAGCGCTGTTCGCGACCGCGATCGGCCTGTTCGCTGCGATCCCCGCGGTGATCGCCTACAACCGCTTCAGCCACGGCATCAACAAGGTCGAGGCGCATCTGAACCGCTTCGCCGACGGCTTCCACACGACCCTGAGCCGCCAACTCGACAGCGGCCCCGTGCCGGGCAAGCCGGGTCTCTGATGGGCGCTCAACTCCCCTCCGCACGCGGCAAGGGCCGCCGCGCGCCGATGGCGGACATCAACGTCACGCCGCTGGTCGATGTGATGCTGGTGCTGCTGATCATCTTCATGGTCACCGCGCCCTTGCTCACCGCGGGTGTGCAGGTGAACCTGCCCGAAAGCCGCGCCAAGCCGCTCGATCAGGATGCCAAGCCGGTTCAGATCTCGATCGACCAGCAGGGGAAGCTCTACCTCGACAATAGCGAGGTCACCGAGGAAGGTCTGCCCGCCTTGCTCGAGGAGATCGCGACCCAGCGTGGCGAGGACAAGCCGCAAGTGTATCTGCGCGCCGACCTGCGCCTCGAATACGGTAAGGTCATGCGCGTGATGGGTGAGCTCAACCGGGTCGGCCTCAACAAGGTGTCGCTGGTGACGACACCGGTGGACGGCGGCTGATGGCGCTGGCGATCGATCGTCGGGAAGGAACGGGGCTTGGTCTGGCGGTGCTGGGCCATGTGATCCTGTTC
>DATIGZ010000422.1:0-3361 GCA_035481255.1 Sphingomonas sp.
GACGATGACTTCGTTGCGCGCGTCGATCTCGGTCTCGCGGCCGGCGAGGCGGTCGGATCGAGTTGATCGAATCCGCCGGGCTGGTGCGATACCCCTCGACCACCTGATCGGCGACGTCGCCCGTGAGCAGGGCGCCCTCTGCCCGGCCGACTGCGATACATTCGCGCACCAGTCCGCGCATCAACTCCGCAATATCGGGATCATGGGCGATACCGGCGGGCTTGAGCGTCAGCGCGCTGACCACGCCCGCGCAGTTGATGGCGAGCTTTGCCCAAGCGGCGGTGCGCCAGTCTTCGGTGAGGCGCAGGTCGATCGGGCTGGCGGCGAACAGCGCGGCGAAGGCGTCGCCGTTCGTCCCGGCAGGAACCGTCATGGCGCCGGTGCGGCGCTGGACGACCTCGCCCGGTGCGTGACGCTCGGCCGGGATGTCGACCACCACCGGCACGATGCTGTCGGCGGGAAGATCGGGGAAACGGGTTAGATGCTCGACGCCGTTTTGCAGGATCGCGACGCGCGTGCCGTCACGGAAGAGCCGGTCGAGCCAGAGTGCCGCGCCCGGCGCATCATAGGTCTTGGTCGTGACGATCGCCCAGTCGACCGGGGTGGCATCGCCCGGATCGGTGAGCAGGCGCGGGCTGCTCTCCAGAACGCCTTCGGGTGTTTGAACGCGCAGCCGATCGAACGGGGTGCGCGCGCAGAGCGTGACGTCGAGCGCCGGGTCGGCGATCAGCCAGGCCGCGATGGTCGCGCCGATCGCGCCGGTGCCGATGACTGCAATCTGGGTCACATGCGAACTCCGAACGGAAGGGATCAGGCCGATGCAAGCGCGGCCAGCACGCGCTGCGTCAGCCATGCCTTGTCCTGCGGGCGCGCGAAGCTGTGGCTGTCGGTGTCGCAGGTGGCAAGCGTGCAGCGCGAGCGGGCCGGGGCGAAGGCGTCGCCCTTCCAGAGATCGGCGAAGGCGAGGGCGGTGTTGTCCGACTTTGCCAGCAGGATCGTCACCGGGGTCTCGCTGGCCGCAAGCGCGGTGGCGAGACGGGCGGAGAGACTGGCCGGGGCTTGCGACTGTTTGGCAGATACCTTGATTAAACCACTGAGAAGTTTTCGGATATTCACGCCGCCGGTGAACAGGCGAAGCAGTTCGCGCGGGTTTCTGAGCTTCTCGATATAACGCGAGCGGATCGCGGCGGCGGGGGGCAGGTCGTCGCCGCCCGTCTCGTCAGCCTCGATCGTCCACGGATTGGTGAGGACGAGCGCGTCGATGCCGCTGCCGCCGTGGAACAGGATCAGTGCGCTGGCCGCGTCACAATTGCCGAAGGCGACGATATGGGTGAGCTGTGGCGCCGCGTGGCGAAAGGCCGCGACAGCTTCTCGAATATCCTCAGGAGTCGACTCAAAGCCTTTGTTTTCACCCGTTGAATCGCCGATCCCACGACGGTCGTAACGGAACGCCGGGTAGCCTGAAGCGGCAATGCCGGCGGCCAGTTCCGCCATGCCGCGATGCGCGCCGATGCGGATCTCGTTCCCGCCCGAGACGATCAGCAGGCCGGTGGTGCCCGGTGCCTCGTCGAGCGTGGCGGCGAGGGTTTCGCCCGCGCAGGAGAAGCTGGTCAGGCGGCGCATAGCTCAACCCATTGGGCGATGTCGTCGGCGACGGCCTGCGCGAAGGCGAGGTCGTTGTCCGGCTCGGCCCGGCGCCAGAGCGGGCTGCCGGGGAGCCTGGCATCGGCTGGCTTGGCTTCGGTCTGGAGGCGGACGGTGCGCACGCCCTCCGAAGAAGGCGTCGCGGCGGCAAGGTCCGCCAGGAACGCGGGGGCGATGAGATTGCCCGCCAGTTCGACGGGTTCGCTCGCGGTGTCGAGCGAGGCAGGGTCGAATGCCTCGCCAGCCTCGCGCGATGAGGCTTGCCGAGCGCGCACCAGCTCGCGGCGCAGATCGGCGCCGGCCATCGGCGAGAGGTGGTAGCGGCCCGTGACCGTCGCATCGGCATCGATCAGCGCGCCGCTGCGGATGGCGAGGGTAAAGGCCGGCGCTTCGAGGTGGGATACCGCCGCCGCAAAAGCGGTTCGCAACTTCGCAAGACCCGTTTCGTGCGTCGGAAGCAAGCTCTCGCCCTGTCCCGGCAGATCGGGCAGCGCGCCCGCGATGCCGCGTTCGGCCAGCGCGCGCAGGATCGTCACCGCGAAGGCGCGGGTGCGGTTGGCTTCCTCGAACAATGGCAGCGCGACGACGATAACGGGGCCGGTGGCGGGGCCAAAGCGGAGCATCGCTTCCGTCCCTCCGCCGGGCCAGCCATAGGCGTCGAACGCGGTCAGGTGAGCGCCTTGCTCGCGGCGAAGCGGACGAGCGCGCCGAAAGTTTCGAGCATGTCGCCGTCGACCTCGTCATCCTCGATGATGATGCCGAGGCGATCCTCGACCTCGGTCAGCACGCCTGCGACCGCCATCGAATCGAGTTCGGGCAGCGCGCCGAACAACGGGGTCGCCTCATCGAAGGCGGCGGCGCGCTCGGCGCTGATGCCCAGCACGTCGCGCAGCACGCCGCGCACCGTTTCCTCGACCTCGTGAAATCCCTCCGGCTGCACGCGTTTCCCCCTGTGATTTTTGTGCCCCGTTACCGGTTGCGGGCAAGGCTGCCAAGTGCTGCACCTGCTAACGGTAAAGTGGCACTGTATCGTTAACCGATGCGGGCTATGGAGGCGCGATGGTGGAACTGGACCCGAAACCCCGCCCGATCGATGCGTTGCCCGGCCTTGGTACGCCGGACGATGTGGCGTTGGAGGACCGCGGGGGTGTGCTGACCTATGCGGAGCTGGAGGCCTCGGTCGGGGCGCTGGCGCGCTGGCTGGCGGGGCAGGGCTTCGCGCCGGGCGCGCGGGTCGCGACATGGCTGCCCAAGACGCGCCTCGCCTGCCTGATGCCGCTGGCGGCGGCGCGTGCGGGATTGGTGCATGTGCCGGTCAATCCGGTCCTCAAGCGCGCGCAGGTCGCGCATATTCTGGCCGACAGCGGCGCTTCGCTGTTGCTGACCCAGCCCGCGCGTTCGATGACGCTGGAAGGCGGCGATTTGCCCGACGGGTGCCGGATCGCCGGGGACGCGGAGGCGGTGCTGGACGGGCCCGGGCTGCCGCCCGGCGAAGCCGATCCGCAAACGCTGGCGGCGATTCTCTATACCTCCGGATCGACCGGGCGGCCCAAGGGTGTGATGCTGAGCCACGCCAATATGTGGCTGGGGGCGGTGAGCGTCGCGCACTACCTGAAGATCACGCCCGAGGATCGGGTGCTGGGAGTGTTGCCGCTGAGCTTCGACTATGGGCAGAACCAGCTCTTCTCGACCTGGGCGGGCGGGGGACGGGTGATCC
>DATIGZ010000423.1:0-3346 GCA_035481255.1 Sphingomonas sp.
CTCCCGAACAGCGCCGCGCCCGCCACGAAGCTGACCACGAAGGCGAAGGTGAAGTCGTCGGTCCGGAAGACGGTCAAGTCGAACAATGTGCCTCCGCCTACCCGGCGCTGCTGAACGATGAACAGCAGGAGGCAAGTCCCGCCGGCCAGGCTCAGCCAGACGATCCGGCTTTCCTCGAACCAGTCCCAGCGGCTGCCCTGGCTCAGCACATAGGTGACGAAGAATAGCGCCATGCTGAGCAGCGCGAAGCCGATCCAATCGAAACGTGGGGATTCGACTTCGACTGAAGCCAGCAGATCGCTCATCAGCATCAGGCCCGCCGCCGCGAGCGAGAGAGGCAGGACGCTGAAGAAGATCCACGTCCAGGACTGGTTGTCGAGGAACCAGCCGTGCAGCATCGGCGCGAGCGTGGCCGGTGCGACCACCGCGCCCATCGCGAAGATCGCCTGCACCAGCGGCTGACTCGGCCGGGGATAGGCGAGGAAGAGGATGACCTGGCCCCCGACGAGCAGGATCGCGCCCGCAAGGCCCTGAATGGCACGAAGCAGGATCAACAGATCGATCTGAGTCGTGGCCGAGGCAAGCGCACATGCGGCTCCCATCGCAAGGGTAGCGGCCAGCAGTGCCGTGCGCGGCTGGATCCGCGCCAGAATCCATGGCGCGAAGGCGAAACCGATCAGCTTGAACGCGGTATAGCCGACATCGAGCCATGCGAACGCGTCGGGGGTGGCATAGGTGTCGCCCATAATGTCGCCACGGCCGAGCGACAGGACAGTGCCTGCGATCGCCTCGGTCAGGCTCGCCAGCACGATGCCGCCCATTAGCAGCCAGCCCGCGCGCATGCTCAATCCAGCCGGCGAGGCCGCCACGGCCGTCATGCGCCGTTGCCCCGCACGACCTCGACGCGCGCCGACAGGCCCGGCACCAGGCGCCCGAGCAGCGGATTGCGCTTGAGGCGGATCTTGACCGGCACCCGCTGCACGACGCGGACGAAATTACCGGTGGCGTTGTCGGAAGGTATCAGACTGAACGCAGAGCCGCTGCCCGGCGCGAAGCTGTCGACCACGCCGTCGAGCGGCAGGTCCGCATAACCATCGACGCGCACGCGCACCGCTTGCCCGGGCTTGATCTGCTTGACCTGCGTCTCCTTGAAGTTCGCGACGACGAACAGGTCGGCGACGGGAACGATGTCGAGCAGCGCCGCACCCGGCACGACCAGCCTGCCCAGGCGAACCTGGCGATTGCCGATCACGCCCGAGATCGGCGCACGCACGACAGTGTTCTCTAGATCGATCCGGGCAAGGTCGCGCGTGGCCTGCGCCTGCGCGACAGCGGCGGTCGCGACCGCGCGCTGCGTCGCGAGCACGTCGATGCGCTGGCGCTGCGCGTCCACCGTGGCGGACGACACCGACGCACCTGCCGCCGCCCGAGCGCTTCCGGCGTCGCTCTCGTCGACCTGCGCCTGGCTGACCGCGCCCGCTGCTACCAGCTCATGGCGGCGCTCGCGCGTCTTTCCGGCGAGCACCAGGTCGGCCAGGGCCGCACGCCGCTGCGCCTCGGCCTGACGCACCAGGGTGCGTTGCAGCTCTACCTCCTCCGCGATGCTGGTAAGACGCGCCTGCGCGGCAGCGACATTGGCCTCGGCCTGCGCAAGTCGCGCACGATAGTCGCGGTCGTCGATGCGGAACAGTATGTCGCCGGCGCGTACCGCCTGATTGTCCTGCACAGCGACCGCGGTGACATAGCCGCCGACCTTAGGCGCCAGCGAGGTGATGTCGCCGCGCACATAGGCGTTGTCGGTGCTGGCCCCGCCCGATCGCGCCCATCCCCAGCCCGCCGCCAGCACGATCGCGGCGCAGAGCAACAGCAGCGCCCCCACCACCTTCTTCTTGTTGATGCCTGCCATGACGGCCTCGCCAGGTAATTGACGTTACCGTTTGACACTACGGTAATGATCGTTACCAGTCAATCGACCCAAGGGATAGATCGAGCGATCCGGATGGATACTTCAGCACGTTCAGGCCGGACGAAAGTGGAGCGGAGCACCCTGCTGCGCGCCGCGGCGGACATCTTCTTCGAGCAGGGCTACGCCGCCACGAGCATCGATGCGATCATCGAACGCGCGGGCGGCTCGAAGCGCAACATCTACAGCGAATTCGGCAACAAGGAGGGCCTGTTCACCGCAATCGTGACCGAGCATCTCGAGAAGGCGCTCTCGGCGCTTGCGATGGAGGATGTGGAGTCGCGCGACCTGCGCGGCACGCTGACCGCGTTCGGGCGGCAATTACTCGACGTTCTCCTCTCGCCCGCGCTGATCGGTGTCTACCGGACCGTCGTCATCGAGAATGCGCGTTTTCCCGAGCTCGTGCAGAAATTCTACAACCACGGCCCCGGCCGGGCGAGCGCGCGGCTCGCCGAGGTGCTCGAAGAAGCGCAGCGCCGCGGCGAGATCCAGGTCGTGGATTGCGCACAGGCGGCGGATCATTTCTCCGGCATGATCCGCGGTAACCTGCACCTCCAGGTCGTCCTCGGCCTCCGTCCGCCGCCCGAAGACATGGAAGCGCAGGCGATCGTCGATTCCGCGGTCGAGATCTTCATCGGTGGAGTCTGGAATCGCGGCGCGGGCTGATGCTCGCCCCGCCTACGGTACAGGATCGGCGATACCAGAGATCACTTTCGGAAGCGCCTCACCGGGCTACCAATCAGCCGTTACAGGATCACTCCGCCGAGGGTCGAGCATGTCTTCGCCAAGGTCATCCCTGCGCGATGTCCCGGACGTCCAGCATCATGCCGGCAAGCCGATTTTCGGACGCCGGATGGCTGCCATACTGAAGCCCGCGACCAGGCAGATATTCGCGCGCCCGCTTGATCCACTGAGCGTCGCGACCAGCTATCAGATCATGCGCAACGGGATCGCCGTGCTGGGGCTGGCACTGCCCTTCGTGCTGATCCTCGGCGGCGGTCTCGATCACGTCCAGAGCTCGCTCAGCGCCTATTACCATTTCTCCCCGGCCGTCCCGGCGCGTTATGGCGCGGGCACGATGCGCGACGCCTTTGTCGGCATGCTCTTCGCGATCGGCGCGTTCCTGTTCTTCTACCGCGGCCACTCGATCGAGGAGGACCTGGCATTGAACGTCGCCGGCATCTCGGTGGTCCTTGTCGCCGTCATCCCGATGGACTGGCCAGCCACGACCACCCGCCCGACCACGACAGCAGGGACGATCCATTCCCTCGCCGCCACGCTCTTCTTCGTGATGATCGCTTATGTCTGCGTCTTCCGCGCGCGCGACACGCTGTGCCTGACGTGCGCCCCGCGCCGCCGCAGGATATTCGAGCGGATCTATCT
>DATIGZ010000424.1:0-4678 GCA_035481255.1 Sphingomonas sp.
GCCGACGCCGGCGCCGCCTGCCTGCGGATCAATCCGGGCAACATCGGCAGCGCCGACCGCGTCAACGAGGTCGTCAACGCCGCCAAGGCCAATGGCTGTGCGATCCGAATCGGCGTGAATGCGGGCAGCCTCGAAAAGGACTTGCTCGAGAAGTACGGCGAGCCCTGCCCGGAGGCGCTGGTCGAAAGCGCGCTCGACCATATCAAGCTGCTTCAGGATCGCGACTTCCACGAATTCAAGGTCGCGGTGAAGGCAAGCGACGTGTTCCTCGCCACCGCCGCCTATCAGCAACTCGCCGAAGCGGTCGATTGCCCGCTGCACCTCGGCATCACCGAAGCCGGCGGGTTCGTCGGCGGGACGGTGAAGAGCGCGATCGGCATCGGTTCGCTGCTGTGGTTCGGCATCGGCGACACGATCCGCGTGAGCCTCTCCGCCGAGCCGGAGGAAGAGGTCCGCGTCGGCTTCGAGATCCTCAAGGCGCTGGGCATCCGCAACCGCGGCGTTCGCGTCGTCTCCTGCCCCAGCTGCGCGCGGCAGGGCTTCGACGTGATCCGCACAGTCCAGACGCTGGAGGAGCGCCTCCAGCATATCCGCACCCCGCTGTCGCTGTCGGTGCTGGGCTGTGTCGTGAACGGCCCCGGCGAGGCGCGCGAGACCGATATCGGCCTGACCGGCGGCGGCAACGGCAAGCATATGGTCTATCTGTCGGGCGTTACCGATCACACGGTCGGGGACGACGACATGCTCGACCATATCGTCAAGCTGGTCGAGGCCAAGGCGGCGGAGATTGAAGCGGCGGACGCGGCCAAGGCCGAAGCGGCGGCCTGAAGCGGCACCAAAAGTCCCAAAGGTCACGGTCCTACGCGTGCGCGAGGCACTGACACCGGCCGGAATCGACGAAGTCAAAGAGCGGCCGGGAACCTCCGGCCCGACGAGTGAAGCAGGCGAAATCCTACATTTCAAGCGGACCCGCCGCGTCCGCCAACCATGCCGCAAAGCCCCGCATCGCGGCGCTTTCGCGACGTGAATTGAGGCGGGTGAGCCAATAGCGGCCAAGCGCGATCTCGACCGTGAACGGCTGGATCAGCCGCTCGGCGGCAAGGTCGGCCTCGAACATCGCGGGTGGGGCGAGCGCGACGCCATGGCCGGCGAGCGCGGCGGCGACCATCAGCACGGAGCTGTCGAACACCGGGCCGGTGAGGCGCGGCGACGGTGCGTCCGCGGCATCGAACCAGCGCGGCCACTCGTCGGCGCGATAGGAGCGCAGCAGCGTCTCGCGCGACAGGTCCGCCGGACCGGACAGGCGCGCGGCGATGGCGGGCGCGCAGAGCGGCGAGAGCGGCGCGGCCATCAGCGGCACCGCATGCGTCCCGTGCCACGCGCCGTCGCCAAAGCGGATCGCGAAGTCGAGCCCCTCCCCGGCCAGATCGACGCGGTTGTTGTTGGTCATCAACCGCAAATCGACCTCGGGGTGCGCGTGCTCGAAACCGGAAAGCCGCGGGAGCAGCCAGCCGGTCGCAAAGGTGCCGACCACGCCCAGCGTCAGAACCTCGCGCATCCGCCCGCCTTCATAGCGGTCGAGCGTCGCGCCGATCCGGTCGAACGCCTCGCCCAGCACCGGCACCAGCGCCAGCCCCTCATCGGTGAGCGCGAGTCCGCGCGGCAGGCGCCGGAACAGCGGCACGCCCAGCCGCCGCTCGAGCGATGCGACCTGATGGCTCACCGCCCCCTGACTGACGCACAGCTCGATCGCGGCGCGCGTGAAGTTGAGATGCCGCGCCGCCGCCTCGAAGGCGCGAAGGGCATTGAGCGGGAGCTGAGGGCGATCCATGCCCGATCCATGAACTGTGCTCATGGCTAAGTCGAGAATTGATGCTTTGTGCCACGGAATCCGTCCCGCCATTCTGTGCGCGGATGGTTTGGCGGAGGTTACATGATGAGGAAAACTGGATTCTTGCTGGCAGCGATGACGCTCGTTTCGGGACAGGCCGACGGGCGCCAGACCGACCGCGATGATCCGCTGCTGCGCCCGATCGCGGCGGACTATGCGAAGCAATGGCTGACGCCACAGGCGCCGGTGCGAATGCACGGGCAGAGCTACTATGTCGGGTTTCAGGGGCTGAGCATCGTGCTGGTGCGCACCGGTGCCGGGCTGATCCTGATCGACGGCGGCGTGCCGCAATCGGTGCGCGCGGCACAGGCGAACATCCGCAAGCTCGGCTTCGACCCCCGGCAGATCAAATATATCTTCGTCACCGAACCGCACTGGGACCATGCCGGCGGCGTCGCCGCGCTGGCGCGCGACAGCGGCGCGACGGTGATCGCGGGCGCCGAGGCGGTGGACGAATTGCGCCGGGGCAATGTCGGCAAGGACGACCCGCAGGCCAGCATCCATGAACCGATGCCCGCCATATCCCGGATCCGCGGCGTGCGCGACGGGGAGGCGGTGCGGATCGGCGGCGTGACCATCGTCGCGCGGGCGACGCCGGGGCACACCCGAGGGAGCACCAGCTGGCAGTGGCGATCGTGCGAGGGCAAGGCGTGCGCGACCTTGGTCTTCTCCGCCAGCATCAATCCGGTGAGCGATGATCATTACCGCTTCAGCGGCCATCCCGAGCGCGTGGCGTTGCTGCGCCGCGGCGCGGCGAAGCTGGCCGGCCTGCGCTGCGACATCGCCATCCCCTCGCACCCCGGCACCAATGCCACGCTCGAGCATTTCGCCGCGCTGGAACGCTCGCGGAAGCGCAACCCGCTGATCGACAAGGACGCGTGCAAGGCGCTTGCCGCGACGTACACGCAGCGGCTCGACGCGCGGCTGGCGAAGGAGAAAGCGGAGCGGCGCTAAGCGGCGATTGACCCGGCCGCGCCGGAACGCCAAGCGCGATCGCGTGAACCGCCCCCTCTCCCCCCTGATCGCCTTCGCCGTCGCTGCCCTCGGCATCGCGATCTTCTCGTCGATGGATGCGGTGATGAAGGGACTGGTGATCGGGTTGGGCGCGTACAACGCCCTGACCTGGCGGATGCTGGCGGGCAGCGTCGTGAGCAGCATCCCCTATGCCCTGTCGCGGCCGCGCCGGCCGGCGCGCGCGGTATTGCGAATCCATGTCGTCCGCGGCCTCGTCTCGGCGGTGATGGCGTTCCTGTTCTTCTGGGGGCTGGGGCGCGTGCCGATGGCGCAGGCGATCGCCCTCTCCTTCATCGCGCCGATCATCGCGCTGTTCCTCGCCGCGCTGATCCTCAAGGAACGCATCACGCGACTGACGATCATCGCCACCGGCATGGCGTTCGCGGGTGTGCTGGTGATCCTGTGGGGGCAGGCGCGCGCCGAACTGGGGCCGGAAGCATTCCAGGGCGCGATCGCGATCCTCGTTTCCGCCGTCTGCTATGCGTGGAACATCATCCTGATGCGCCAGCAATCACTGGTCGCCGGACCCGGCGAGGTCGCCTTCTATCAGACGGTGATCGTCACCGCGGTCTATCTGCTCGCCGCGCCATGGCTGCTGGTGGTGCCGCCGCTGGCCGACGCGCCCGCGCTGATCTTCGCCGCGATGCTGGCGACGGCGTCGCTCTTTCTCCTCTCCTGGGCGTATCGCCATGCCGAGGCGAGCTATCTCGCGCCGACCGAATATACCGGCTTCCTGTGGGCGACGCTCTGGGGCTGGGTGGTGTTCGGCGAGCGCGTATCCCTCTTCACCGTCGCCGGGGCGGCACTGATCGTGGGCGGGTGCATCCTCGCCGCGCGGCGGCGCGACCATGCCCCGGTGGCCGACAGCGAGGCGCAATTGCCATGATCCATGTTCGACAAGCAGGCCCCGGGGATTTCGATCTGGTCGCGGACTTCATCCGCAAGCTCGCCGATTACGAGAAGCTGGCGCATGAGGTGCGCTTCGATCCCGAAGTGCTGCGCGGGCATCTGTTCGGTCCGCGCCCGGCGGCCGAGGTGCTGATCGGCGAGATCGACGGCGTGCCGAGCGGGTTCGCGCTGTTCTTCCAGACCTTCTCGACCTTTGAGGGTAAGCCGGGGATCTGGCTTGAGGATCTGTTCGTCGATCCGAACGCGCGGGGCTCGGGCCTTGGCCGCGCGCTGCTGTCGCGGCTCGCCGGGCTGGTGGTCGAGCGCGGCGGGGCACGACTCGAATGGGCGGTGCTCGACTGGAACGAGCTGGGCAAGGGCTTCTACCGCTCGATCGGTGCCGGACCGGTCGATGGCTGGGAGCGCTGGCGGATGGAAATCGGCGCGATCGAGGCGCTGTCCCGTGGCATTTGACGCGGGCCTGCTCGACTGGGTGGCCGAGGCGCTGGAGCCGATGGGGACCCTCACCCACCGCAAGATGATGGGCGGGGCGACGCTCTATCTCGACGGCACGGTGTTCGCGATCATCTCGAGCGACGACGCCTTGTGGTTCAAGGCCGACGCGCAGACCGACGCGATCTGGGACGCCGCGGGATGCGAGCGCTTCACCTTCGAGATGAAGGACCGCGTCGCCAGCATGAACTATCGCCGCGCGCCGGACGACGTGTTCGACGATGCCGACGCGATGCGGCAATGGGCGGCGCTGGGGCTGGAAGCCGGACGACGCGCGCCCGCGAAGAAGGCCCGCTTGAAGTAGCCGCCCCAGCCCGCTCCCCCAACCGGCCACCCAATCAGATTACTCTCGTGGGTGGCCGAGTGGGGGAG
>DATIGZ010000425.1:0-1689 GCA_035481255.1 Sphingomonas sp.
TTTGCTCCACCATTTCGGATCGGCGGCGGGGTTGCAGCGCGCCCTCGCCCGCAGTCTCGCCGAGACTGTCTGCTCGCGCATCGTCCGCTTGATCCAGGAAGCCCGCGCCGACGAGAGCGAGCGGACCGAGGACAAGCCGCGTCAGGTCGTCGACCTCGCCTTCGACGCCTTCGACAAATCGGGCGCGGGGGCGCTCGCCAGCTGGATGATCCTGTCGGGCAATGAAGACGCGCTCGATCCGATCCTCGAAGTCATCCACGGCCTGGTCGATCAGATCGCGGCGGTCGAGGGCGAGGATACCGCGACCGCGCTGCGTGAGGACACACTGGCGCTCGTCCTCATGGCGATGGGCGACGCGCTGCTCGGCGAACAGCTGGCCCGCTCGCTCGACCTTCCCCGTGGTGCCGCGCGCGAAATCGCGCTGCGCCAGCTTATCGGCTCCCCGCGCTTTTTGCAGATGTGGGGCCAGGACATTTAATCATGCATTTTCTCGACCAGGCAAAGATCTTCATCAAATCGGGCTGGGGCGGCGGCGGTGCCGTTGGCTTTCGGCGTGAGAAGTACGTCGAATATGGCGGCCCCGACGGCGGCGACGGCGGCAAGGGCGGCGACATCATTTTCGAGGCCGTTCCCGGTCTCAACACGTTGATCGACTTTCGCTACACCCAGCATTTCCGTGCCCAGCGCGGCCATGGCGGATCGGGCAGCAACAAGACCGGCGCAGGTGGCGACGATCTGGTCATCAAGCTGCCGGTCGGCACCCAGATCCTGGCCGATGACGAGGAGCGCACCCTGCTCGCCGACCTGACCGAGGCGGGGCAGCGCATCGTCTTCCTGCGCGGCGGCGATGGCGGGCGCGGCAATGCCAGCTACAAGACCAGCACCAATCGTACTCCGCGCCAGCACGGCACCGGCTGGCCGGGCGAGGAGATGTTCGTGTGGCTGCGGCTCAAGCTGCTCGCCGATGCCGGGCTGGTCGGCCTGCCCAATGCCGGCAAGTCGACGTTCATCAACGGCGTTACCAACGCCCAGGCCAAGGTCGGTGCCTATGCCTTCACCACCACCCGCCCCCAGCTCGGCGTGGTGCGGCACAAGGGCAATGAGTTTGTGATCGCCGACATCCCCGGCCTGATCGAGGGCGCGGCGGAAGGGGCCGGGATCGGCGACCGGTTCCTGGGCCATATCGAGCGGTGCAAGGTGCTGCTGCACCTGGTCGATGCGAATGACGAGGACGTTGCGACCAGCTATCGCATCGTCCGCGACGAGCTGGAGGCCTATGGCGCGGGTCTGCTCGACAAGAAGATCATCATCGCGCTCAACAAGATCGACACGCTCGACGACGAGCTGATCGCCGCGCTCTCCGCCGAACTCGAGGAAGCGAGCGGGGCCGAGGTGATCCCGATCAGCGGCGCCAGCGGCGTCGGGGTCGACTGGGTCCTCGACAAGCTGCTCGAAGCGATCGGTCCGGACCACGCCCGCGTCAGCGACGACGACGAGGGCGAGGAACCGGTGGAGTGGTCGCCGATCTAGGGTCTGCTCGTGGTCAGGCCGCGACCGCGACCTTGCGGGTCGAGGCGCGGTGGATGTCGTAGATCGCCCCGGCGAGCGCGGTGTCGAACTCGGCGTCGGCCATGCCATGGCGCAGGTCTTCGAGCAAAGCGCGGCTGAAGCTCGCGATCATGCCACGGT
>DATIGZ010000426.1:0-1822 GCA_035481255.1 Sphingomonas sp.
ATCAAAAAGGGCCAGCAGATCAAGTTCATGGCCGCCGGCACGACGCATCTGGTCGACCGCGTCGGCGCGTTCCGGCCCAAGATCGAGCATCTGCCCGACCTGGGTCCGGGCGAAATCGGCTTCATCACCGCGCAGATCAAGGAAGTGGCGCAGGCGCGCGTCGGCGATACGCTGACCGACGCCAAGAAGCCTGCCGCGGAACCGCTGGCGGGCTTCAAGGAAGTCCAGCCGGTGGTGTTCTGTGGCCTGTTCCCGGTCGACGCCAACGACTTCGAGAAATTGCGCGAGAGCATCTCGAAGCTGCGACTCAATGACGCCAGCTTCTCGTTCGAGATGGAGACGTCGGCGGCGCTGGGCTTCGGCTTCCGCTGCGGCTTCCTCGGCCTGCTGCATCTGGAGATCATCCAGGAGCGGCTGATGCGCGAATATGATCTCGACCTGATCACCACCGCGCCGTCGGTGGTCTATCAGATTGAGCTGACGCATGGCGGCGGGCATATCGAGCTGCACAACCCGGCGGATATGCCTGAGCCGAACAAGATCGAGAGCATCGCGGAGCCGTGGATTCAGGCGGTGATCTATGTGCCCGACGAGTATCTCGGCTCGATTCTGAAGCTGTGTCAGGACCGGCGCGGCATCCAGAAGAATCTGACCTATGTCGGCGGCCGCGCGCAGGCGACGTACGAACTGCCGCTGAACGAGGTGGTGTTCGACTTCTACGACCGGCTGAAGTCGCTCTCCAAGGGTTATGCCAGCTTCGACTATGAGCAGATCGGCTATCGCGAGGGCGACCTCGTCAAGATGGGCATCCTCGTCAACGAGGAGCCGGTCGACGCGCTGAGCATGATCGTCCACCGCGCCACCGCCGAGGTGCGCGGCCGCGGCATGGTCGAGCGGCTCAAGGAACTGATCCCACGCCACCTGTTCAAGATCCCGATTCAGGCGGCGATCGGCGGCAAGGTGATCGCGCGCGAGACGATCAGCGCGATGCGCAAGGACGTGACCGCGAAATGCTATGGCGGCGACGCCACCCGTAAGCGCAAGCTGCTGGAAAAGCAGAAGAAGGGCAAGGCCAAGATGCGCGAGTACGGCTCGGTCAGCATCCCGCAGGAAGCCTTCATCGCGGCGCTGCGGATGGGCGAGGAGTAAGGCGGCTCAAAACTCGTACGGCACCGGCGCGCGTACGTCGGGGTCGATGCGGATCTCGCTCGCGGCCGGCGGGAAGGCGCGCTGGTCGCAATCGGTGCGCGGGCAGATGCGGCAGCTCGTACCGATCGGCGTGGCGATGCCGCCGGTGCGCAGGCCGTCGGCATAGACGAAGTCGGGCGCGTGGACTTCCTCGCACCCCAGCGCGACGGCGTAGCGGCGCGGGGGGCGGGCGTAGCTGGCGGACGGCTTGACAAGCCCTTTGGCCATCGAGACGTAGCGCGCGCCGTCGGGGGTCTCGGCGAGCTGGACGAGGATGCGGTCGGGGATCGCGACGGCTTCGTGGACGATCCACAGCGGGCAGGCGCCGCCAAGCGCGGCAAACTGGAGGCGGGTGGCCGAATGGCGCTTGGTGATGTTGCCCGCCATGTCCACGCGGCAGAAGAAGAAGGGCAGCCCGGCGGCGCCTGGGCGCTGGAGCGTCGAGAGCCGGTGGCATGCCTGCTCGAAGCTGACTCCGAAGCGCTGGCGGAGCCGGTCGATGTCGTGGCGGACTTCGCGCGCGGCGGCGCGGAAGGCGCTGTACGGCATCAGCAACGCGCCGGCGGCATAGTTGGCGAGGCCGAGCGAGAGCAGCTCGCGCGCGGCCGGGGATGCGAGGCCGCTGCCCTCGCTC
>DATIGZ010000427.1:0-8910 GCA_035481255.1 Sphingomonas sp.
GCTGTATCACATGGGCAACCATCATGCCGGCAGATTGGAAGTGAGATGACAGAGCCGTCGAAACCGTGGAATGGGGAACAGGTCCGCAAATGGCTTGAGCGCCGGTTGGAGGTGTCGCGGCTGGATCAGGCGGCGGCGGACCGGCGCGGTTATGAGGCGCGGGACGATTACGACAAGGCCGCTGCCGAGGAATGGGCCTGCCGCGCGCTGAAGGGGGCTGAGTGCACCGACGACCAGGCGGCGTTCGCCGGGCGCCTGAAGGAACTGATCGCGCAGGACACCTATCCGGCAACGAGCATCCATGACGATGAGCGGTTCGACCGGCATGTTCGCACCTATCTTCGCAAGCTGGCGAAGATGGCCAAGGCGAATGAGGGGTTCGAGAAGATGCTGCGCCATCAGTGAGACGGGTGAAGTGCGGGCATCGGCATGCTAGGGGCACGTCATGCTTCACCCGCGCGGCCTTGGCGGCACCGTCGAAATCGACGGATTCAAATATGACTGGGCGTTCCTGAGCGAACCTCAGCTGTCCGATGGCGATGGCTGGAAGGGCATGACGGTCCTGCTGCGGCAGCACGACATGCCGCGTGAGGCGGTGCTGGAGTTTCCGACGCCCAAGCGGCTTCTCAAGGGATTGCCCAAGGGACGCTCCCACATCAACGATGCGATTGCCTCACGCGGGGTGCGGGCAGCGCTGTCGGCGGGATGGGATCCGGCGTCGCGAGGCAAGACCATGGTTTTCATGGTCGATGCCAATGGCGACTAGGGGGTGGTTAGGTACCCTTCTTCTTTCGATAAGACTGTTTCGCTACCCGAGGAGCGGAGGCTCTAGGAAGGCGCTGACTTTCTCGTCTAACTCGACCAGAGCGGCCCTAAACGCCTCTGGACTGTCGTCTTTCGGCGTGGCTTCAAAGCGATGGCGTTTGCCGTGGTGATACACGCCTCTGGATACGGTAGTCGCCATTGCCCACAGGTAACCCGATCTCGCGGGCGGTCCGCAATGGGGTCGTGAGCGGGCATCGTTGTTCTTCGTGACCTCGGCATAAGATCGGGATGGCGACGAGATGGCCGCGCGTTCCTGTCGGTCTCTCAGCCGAAGATGGCGACCCCCTGCATCCCCTCTGCCACCAGCGCGCCTTCGGCGTTCCACATCCGCATCGACTGGCTGGAATAGCCCTCGCGCGCGCGATCAGTCTCCGCCTCGAGCAGCCACCAGCCCTCGCGCGTCGCGGCGGCGGGGACGAGGATGTTGACGATCCAAGTGAGAGAGGAGAGCGGCGTCATCTTCTGGAACAGTTTGAACGCAGCGGGCGGCAGCGCGTCGCCCATCGCCATCAGCTCGATCTCGGGGTCCAGCCCCTCGCGGTCGATCAGCCGGCCCCAGCGCAGCCATTCGGTCGGCCCCGCCGCGTCCTTCAAGTCATAGAAGTTGAAGTTGCCGGTGAAGAACTCCGCCGGGCCGGTGTAGAGCTGCGCGTCCGGCGGCGGCGGGGCGTGTCGCGCCGCCGCGGTGGTGTCATGGTCGATCGCCGACTGGAGCGGCGCCATGAACACGAAGGTCGTGCGAAGGCCAAGGCCGGCTTCCGAGCTGATATCCGCCTGAATGAATGCGGCGTTGCGGCCGCGGCGCAGCTTGGTCGCGGTGACCGTGACCGGACCTGCCAGCGCCCCGACGAATGCGATTTGCGCCGAACGCAGCGGGGGCAGATCGGGCTCGATCTGCTTCGCCGCCGCCAGCGCCAGCGCGGTCGACAGTCCGCCATAGGCGGTGCGCCCCTGAAGCCAGTTGGCCGGAATCTCGGTCGTGAAGCCCGTCTCGGTGCGCTGCGCATGTGCCAGAAGTGCGGGAAGCGAGGTCATGCCGGGGCGTTCTCCAGATAGCGGTCGCGCAGCTCGCGCTTCAGCACCTTGCCGATCGCGCTGCGGGGCAGTTCGTCGATTTGAACGAGCGCGGCAAGCCGCTGAGTCTTGCCGAGCACCGCGTTGATCGTCGCCAGCACTTCGTCGGCGGGGACGTAGAAGCCGACCGGGGTTTCGCCCCATTGGTCGGAGGGCACGCCCACCACCGCGCAGTCGCGCACGGCGGGGTGCTTGCTCGCCTCGGCCTCGAGATCGCTCGGGTAGATGTTGAACCCGCCCGAGATGATCAGGTCCTTCTTGCGGTCTATCAGGATCAGGAAGCCGTCTTCGTCGAACCGGCCGACATCGCCGTGGCGGATATAGCGGTTGCCGTCGGCGTCGAACCATTCGGCGTCGGCGCTCGCCTGTTTGCGGCCGTGATAGCCGCTCATCATCGCCGGGCTGCGGCCGACCACTTCGCCCGTCTCGCCCGGTGCCACCTCGCGCCCCTCATCGTCGATCAGACGAATATCGTGCCCGGCCACCGGGACGCCCACGGTGTGGAGCTTGTTCGGGAACATGTTGCACATCAGCACGCAGGTGCCGCCGCCCTCGGTCATCCCGTAATACTCGACCAGCATGCCCGGCCAGCGCGCCAGCACATCGGCCTTGAGCGCGGGGGGGAAGGGCGCGCTGGTGCAGGTCTTGAGGCGGAAGGTAGAGAGGTCGAAACTATCGAAATCCGCGACGGCCATGATCCGCTGATACTGGACCGGGACCAGCATGGCGTGGGTCCCGCGATGCTTCGCCGCGGCCTCGAGAAACCCGCGTGCGTCGAACTTGCCGAGCAGCACGGCGGTGCCGCCCCAGGCGAGCGTCGGGATGAAACTGACCAGCGTGGTGTTCGAATAGAGCGGCGTGGCGATCATCGTTACCGCGTCGGCAAAGCCCGCAGCTTCGTTGCGCGCGATATGCGCCCAGCGCATCGCGTGCGGCTGAACGATGCCCTTGGGCGTGCCGGTGGTGCCCGAGGAGTAGATGATGTTGAACGGGTCTTCGGGTGCGATGGCGACGGGGTCGTGCGCGCGCGCATCGCCTAGCCACTCGTCGAGCGCCGTGCCCGCGCCGCTCGCGTCCAGCGCGACCCGCTTTGCCGTGACGGGGCGGTCGCCCAGCGCGGCCGCGGCGTCGGCATCGAGGAATACGACTCCGGTTCCGCTGTCGGCGATCATCGCTGCCATCTGATCGCCGGTGGAGGAGGGGGCGACCGGGGCGGGGGCGCCGCCTGCGCGGATCGCGCCGAGGAAGATCGCGGCATAGTCGAGGCTCATCGCGCCGACGATCGCGACCGCCTGTCCGTGGCGGAGGCCGTCGCGCCGGAGCGCGGCGGCGATCGCGTCCATGCGCGCGTCGAGCTGCGCATAGGTCAGGCTCGCCTCGCCATGGACGATCGCGGTCTTGTCGCCCCGCTCGCGCGCATGGGCGGCGATCAGGTCGGGCAGCGTGCCGAACGGCTGCACCAGTATTTCAGCGGCGGTTTGCATCCTCACTCCTCGATTCGGATGAAACGCTAGGCGAAACCGCCACCAGCTGCCATACGCGATCTTCGAAAAATTCAGGGGAGGGAAGCATGATCTTCTACGATTCGCCCAATCCGGCGCCCAATCCGCGCCGCGTGCGCATCTTCGCGGCGGAGAAGGAGATCGTGCTCCGGCGTGAGGAGGTGTCGATCCTCAAGGGCGAGCATCGCGGCGAAGCCTATCGTGCGATCAACCCGCTTGGCCAGACCCCCGCGCTGAAGCTCGACACCGGGGCGGTGCTGACCGAGAGCGTTGCGATCTGCCGCTATCTCGAGGCGCTGCACCCGCAGCCCGCGCTGTTCGGCGGCGACCCCCTCGACGCCGCGACGGTCGAGATGTGGATCCGCCGGATCGAGCTGCGGCTGATGGTGCCGACGGGGATGATCTGGATGCACACGCACCCCTTCACGGCGCGGGTGATGCCGCACCAATATAAGGACTTCGGCGAGAGCAACCGTGTGCTGGTGGAACGCGCGCTCCAGATGTGCGACGACGCGCTGGGCGACACACCCTTCATCGCCGGGGAGAGCTATTCGATGGCCGATATCGTGCTGCTGACCACGATCGATTTCGGGACGTTCATCGGGCTGACGATCCCCGAGGATTTGACGCGGCTCAACGACTGGCATCGCCGGGTCTCGGCGCGGACGAGCGCCCAGGCATGACCGGTGCCATGAGCGATCCGATGCAGGGCATGGCCGCGATCGTCACTGGCGGCGGCACCGGGATCGGCGCGGCGGTAGTGCGGCGGCTGGCGGCGCGAGGCGTGCGTTGCGTGATCAACTATGCCTCGAGCAAGGATGCGGCCGAGGGGCTGGCGGCTGAGGTCGGCAACGGGTCGATCGCGGTGCGCGCCGATATCGCCGACGACGCGCAATGCCGCGCGCTCGCCGCCGCGGCTTCGCACGCGTTCGGGCGGATCGACCTGCTGGTCAACAATTCGGGCAAGACCAAATTCGCCAATCACGAGGATCTGGAGGCGTTGTCCGCCGACGACTTCCTCGACATCTATCGCCTCAATACTGTCGCGCCGTTCCAGATGATCCGCGCCTGCGCGCCCGCGATGCGCGAGGGGCCTGCGAGCGCCGTGGTCAACATTGCCTCGGTCGCCGGGGTGTTCGGCAACGGATCGTCGGTCGCCTATGCCGCGTCCAAAGGTGCGCTGGCGACGATGACCCGGAGCCTCGCTCGCGTCCTCGCCCCGGCGATCCGCGTCAACGCCGTCGCGCCCGGCTATGTCGGCACCGGCTGGTTCAGCGAGCGGATGAATGAAGAGGCGTTCGACAAGTTCAACGCCTTCATCGCCAGCCAGACCCCGATGGCGATCGCCGCCACCGCCGAGGACATCGCCGGACCCGTCGTCAACCTGCTCGACCCGGCCAGCCGGGTCATCACCGGCGAGACGGTGTTGCTCGACGCCGGCGCGCATCTCGACGTCGGCCTCTCGCGGCGGCCGGGGAAGGGCTAGGCCGAGCCCCTACCGCCGCGCCTCGGTCGCCATCCGCACGGCGAGGCCCGCCAGCACCGTCCCCATCAGCCAGCGCTGCACCAGCGCGAAGCCGGGGCGGCGCTGAAGGAAGCGCGCGATGAAGGCGGCGGAGACGACGATCGCCGCATTGATGCTCAGGCTGATCGCGATCTGAATCGACCCCAGCACCACCGCCTGACCCAGCACGCTGCCCTTGGCCGGATCGATGAACTGCGGCAGCAGCGAGAGGTAGAGGACCGCCACCTTCGGGTTGAGCAGGACGGTCAGCAGCCCCATCGAGAACAGCCGCCCGGGTCCGTCTTGCGGCAATTGCCTGACCTCGAAGCTCGATCGCCCGCCCGGCCGCACCGCCTGCCACGCCAGCCACAGGAGATACCCGGCGCCCGCGATGCGGATCGCGTCATAGGCATAGGGCACGGCCATCACCAGCGCGGTGAGGCCCCAGGCGGCGCACAGCATATAGACGATGAAGCCCAGCGCGATTCCGCCGAGCGAAGTCAATCCCGCCACGCGACCCTGACAGATCGAGCGTGAGATCAGGTAGATCATGTTTGGCCCCGGCGTCAGGACCATGCCGAGCGCGATCGCGGCGAAGGCTAGGAGATTGTCGAGTTCGGGCATTCCATCCTCCGGTACAGGAACGGTGCCCAGACGCGCGGCGCAATCCGTTCGCGCTTCCCGATGGTGTCCCATCTTCAAGCGTCAGTCGCGCGGCGGTGAGGCGAAGCTGGCGCAGCGCGCGGCGCCGGTAAACGCAGCCCTGCTAGGGTCGTCGCAAGTGTGACTTTACCGGGCCGTGATCGGCCCAAACCGTTTTTCAGCCTTTCCTCACCTGCCGCTCATGCCGCTCACCCCGGCCTTTGCGAGGAAGGCAGGGTAACTCCGAGGGAGGCAGGCATGAATGGATCGAGCAAGGCGGCCGATATGGCAACGAATGGCAGCGCGGCCTATCGCGCGGGCGTGGGCGTGGCGGCGCTGACATCGTTCCTGATCGTATGGACCACGATCGTCCGCGACGACGGTACCGGCGGGGGATTCTTCATGCTGATCCTGGCCGCGGGCGTCGGCGGCTACGCCGCCCGGTTCCGGCCGGACGGCATGGCGCGGGCGATGGTGGGCGTGGCGGTCATGCAGGTTCTGCTGACCCTTCTCATCGTGACCGCGCCGGTGACCGCGGAGGTGCCGGACGGCGTGTTCAAGGCCTGGCTTTTCGGCGGCGGTTTCACGGTACTTTGGCTGGTGTCGGCGGCGCTGTTTCGGGCAGCGGCGAGGGCGGACGCTGTTCTCGGCCGGTGATCTTCATCGCCGGAAGGCGCGGGGATGGCGATGCAAAGGGCGCCTTGGCGACAACTTTTGAGTGATCAGGCCATGTGCGTACCCAATTCCGGCCGTTCGCCGGGGGGTGAGGCTGGAATGCGTCCAGCCTCACCCGCGTAGGTAGCAACTACACCTTCGCGGTGTTCTGCGCCGTCTGGCCGAACAGAATCTTCTTGTCCGCTTCGCTCATCGGGGTGTCGCTCGGGCGGATTTCCTCGCCCCTGGCATAAGCTCGGATCGTCGCGGGGCGGGCCTTCACCGCCTCGAACCAGCGCTTCACATTGGGGAAGTCGTTCAGATCCTGCCCCATGTTCTCATACGGCACGATCCACGGATAGATCGCCATGTCGGCCACCGAATAGTCCTCGCCCGCGACGAACGGCTTGCCGGCGAGCTGGCGGTCGAGCACGCCGTAGAGGCGGTTGGTCTCGTCGATATAGCGCTTCTGCGCGTAGGGGATCTTCTCGGGCGCGTAGCGGTTGAAATGGCCGTTCTGGCCCGACATCGGGCCAAGCCCGCCCATCTGCCACATCAGCCATTCCATCTGCGTGATCTTGTCGCGCTGAGCGGGGCCAAAGAACTTGCCGGTCTTGTTGGCGAGATAGACGAGGATCGCGCCGCTTTCGAACACGCTGATCGGTTCACCGCCGTCGGCGGGATCGGTGTCGAGGATCGCGGGCATGCGGTTGTTGGGGGCAATCTTGAGGAAGTCGGGCTTGAACTGGTCGCCCTGGCCGATGTTGACCGGATGGATGGTGTAGGGGAGACCGGCTTCCTCCAGGAACAGGGTGATCTTGTGACCGTTCGGGGTGGGCCAGTAATAGAGGTCGATCATCGGCGCGTTCTCCATGATTTGAACGCGACAGATTGGGGTGTCGCGCTCGTTACGCAACCGGCTCCGCTCGCGAAACCGGATGGCGCAGCAGGAACAGCGCTACGATTCCCACCGCGATGAAGGCGAGCGCCGAGGCAAGCGCGAACGCCGCGCCCGGAAAGCCATGCTCGGCGCCATAGGCCAGCGTCTGAGTCAGGCTGAGCGGCCCGAGGATCGCGGCGATGCTGGCGATGCTGGCCATGCCGCCCTGAAGCGCCCCCTGATTGGACGCGTCGACCATCCGGCTGAGGATCGCGTTGAGCGAGGGATAGGCCAGCGCCTGCAACGCCCCGACGGTGAGCAGCGCGTAAACCTGCCATCCCTTGTCCGCGAAGGCGTACCCCGCATAGACCAGCGCGCCGATGATCAGGCCGATCAGCACGGTGCGCGTCTCACCCAGCGCGCCGATCGCGCGGCCGGTGATGAAGATCTGTGCCACCGCCATCGCCGCGCCCGATGCCGCGAGCGACCAGCCGATCGCCTTGGAATCCCAGCCATGCGCCAGCTCGGCGTAGAAGGCCCAGGTCGAGGGATAGACCTGATGCGCCAGCTGCCAGATGAACATGACGATCAGCAGCGGCAGCGCGCCCCTGAGCCCGAACAGCGGCTTGAAGGCGCCCAGCGGGTTGGCGCGCTTCCAGTCGAACGCGCGGCGATGCTCGGGAGCGAGCGTTTCGGGCATCCAGATCGAGATCCATGTCGCGTTGATCGCCGCGAGCGCCGCGGCGGCCATGAACGGCGCGCGCGGGCCGAAATCGGCGAGGAGTCCGCCGATCGCCGGGCCGATGATGAAGCCGATGCCGAACGCCGCGCCCATCAGGCCGAACGTCGCGCCGCGCTTGTCGGGCGGGGTGACGTCGGCGAGCACCGCATTGGCCGGCCCGTACACCGCGCCGGCTATCCCCGCGATCAGTCGTCCGGCGAACAGCCAGGCGATGGTCGGCGCGAACGCCATGAGGGCATAGTCGATCGCGAAGATCAGCATCGCCGCGAGCAGCACCGGCCGCCGGCCGAAGCGGTCGCCGAGATTGCCGAGGATCGGGCCGGCGAAGAAATGGGCGAGGGCGAACACGATCACCAGCCAGCCGCCGATCCGCGTCGCCTCGGGCAGGCTTGCCCCGGACAGTTCGACAATCAGCGTGGGCAGAACGGGAAGAACGATGCCGAAGCCGATGGCGTCGATCAGCACGGCCGCGAGCGCGATTGGCACCGCGCGATGTTCGAACTTCATGTCCTTCCCCTTTGGTGCGTTTCATAGCCGGGCGGTGGAATGGCGTCTTGCGGGAATTTCAACGGAGCTTGACGCAGGGTCATCCGTACCGCATCTTCGAATGGTTGGCCGCGCAGACGGCCGCGGAGGATGTGAAATGGCGACGACGGCGGATGATGCCGGGGCGGTGATGCGTACCGCGCCGGGTGCGGAAGCGCGCGAGCAGCCAAGGGCGTTGCCGCCGATCGGGCTGGGCACGCGGGTCAGCTATGGCGCGGGGGCGATCGCCAACGGCGTCAAGAACGCCGCCTTCACCAGCTATTTGCTGTTCTTCTACAGCCAGATCGTCGGCGTTCCCGCGGCGATCGTCGCGAGCGCGGTGGCGCTGACGCTGATCGTCGACGCGATCGCCGACCCGCTGATCGGCCGGTGGTCGGACATGACGCGCAGCCGCTGGGGCCGTCGCCACCCCTTCATCTACGGTGCGGCGATCCCCACCGGCCTCGCCTTCCTGCTCGCCTGGTTCCCGCCCGCCGGGATGAGCAACATGCAGGCGGGCATCTGGATCTTCGTCACCGCGTCACTCACCCGCATGTGCATC
>DATIGZ010000428.1:0-2832 GCA_035481255.1 Sphingomonas sp.
AGGCCGGGATGACGGGGAAGGAGGCGGCAGCTGACGACCCGATTGCGGTCAATCGTGGTCCGGGCCGTAGATATCCAAATCGATACTTAGTCGTCGGGCACCGAGTGCTGAAAGCACATCCGACGCAAGCTCAAGTCCATCATTGTATGATTGTAGCCAGACCCCGCAGAATGCGACAGCACGGTATCGGCCTGCAAATGCCTGCCAAACCTCTAGATCGTCAGGCATACGCGCCAGCAGGCTTCGCAATTGACCGCTTAGGTCATCGGGTTCTGAGCCGTCGCACTCCAACCGCCAAGAACCGGTTCGGGCTATTTTTACGGCCCCCATGGAGGTTCTCCATTCGCCCCCCTTGCACACACCAACGCTAGGTTCGATCCCGAAGGCATTGGTGATTTCATCAGGATCAAGGTTGTCACCGTAGAACCCAATGAGTGCAGTCGATCGCTTGACTTCCATCCTGCATCGCTAGTTCAGGCATTGGCCGCTTTCCACCCAATAGCGGACGAGCCGCAAGGCGGTAGCTTGCGCATCATGGGAATGGCCCGCACGCTTCTGGCCGGTTCTGCTGCGACTGGAAACGGGCTGTCATCCCGGCCTTGTGCCGGGATCCACGGCGCCGCGGCCGATGCGACAGAGCCTCTTGCTTCCAGCTCGCCTCCCGGTGGATCCCGGCACAAGGCCGGGATGACGGGGCACAGGGCCGGGATGATGGGGGAGGAGGCAGCGCCGATGACCCCTTTGCGGACATGAATGGTGCGACTTGCCATGCGGGATGAGCGAGAGAGTCGCGCACATTCCAGGGCCGGACAGGAAGGTCCGCATAAGCCGGAAAAAGTAGAAGACCCTCACCCAACCCTCTCCCGCAAGCGGGAGAGGGCCAAGATTCCCTGACCACCCGATTGCGGGCAGGCCCTAACCGGCAGCGGGCGCATGGATAACCAAATGGGATAATTGCGCTTGACAGTGCGACGCTGATCTGGTACATAAAGGGAACGCTGAAGAATTGCGAGTCGGGCGCAGCCGGCCTGCAACAATGATTTCGACCGGGCCGGGGCGGGGACGCCTTTCGGCCCGTTTGCGTATCCGGAGGGTTGGGGATGACCGAGACACTGGAGCCGGGCTGCCGGCGTCCGGTCCAGCTGCGGCGCGTGCCATGCACCGGCTGGACCAAGGCCAAGCGCGAATTGTTTCTGGCGACGCTGGCCGACAGCTGCAACGTGAAGAAGGCCGCCGCCGCCGCGGGGATGACGCCGAGCGGCGTCTATCAGCTGCGCAAGCGCGACCCGGCCTTTGGCGAATTATGGGCCGAGGCGCTCGAGCTGGGCTATGAGCGGCTGGAGACCGCGCTGCTCGAACATGCGCTGATCGGCGTCAACGCGATCGACGTGCCGTCGGTGATCGGCACAGCGGCGGAGGACGCCGCGCCCGAGCTGGTTTCCCCCGGCGCGTTCCAGGTCGCGATGGCGGTGCTGACCAAGCATCGGCAGGGCGTGGACGGCAAGCCGGTGACCAAGCGCGGCCGGCGGCCGACGCCCGCGGAAACCGACGCCGCGCTCCAGAAGCAGCTCGACGCGCTCGAGCGCCGGCTGCGCGGGAGCGGGACGCCGGCATGAGCGGCGCGTACGGCGCCGCGGACGGGGTGCTGAAGCCTGCCGGGCTGAACGCGGTCGAGCGGCTGGCGCTGCTGCGCGGGACGCAGCGCCACCAGGTGCTGTCGCGGCTGACGCGCCTGCAGCAGATCGAGCTGCGCGAACGCTGGCAGGCCTGGGCGCATGGCGGGCAGATCGCGCCGCCGGGCGGCTGGCGTGTCTGGCTGATCCGCGCCGGACGCGGTTTCGGCAAGACCCGCGCGGGCGCCGAATGGGTGAGCGAATGGGCGCGGCAGCACAGGGACGGGCGGATCGCGCTGGTCGGCGCGAGCGGCGACGACGTCGCCAAGGTGATGATCGAAGGGCCGAGCGGCCTGATCGCGGTCGCGCGCGACGGCGAGCGGGTGAATTGGCGCCCGAGCGTGGGCGAGATCGAGTTCGCGTCGGGCGCCAGGGGGTTCGTCTATTCGGCCGAGGCGCCCGAACGGCTGCGCGGGCCGGAGCATCATGCGGCCTGGTGCGACGAGCTGGCGAAATGGCGCCATGGCGAGACCGTGTGGGACAATCTGATGCTGGGGCTGCGTGGTGGTGACGATCCGCAGATACTGGTGACGACGACGCCGCGCCCGACGCGGCTGATGCGCCGCGTGATGGCGTTGCCCGGCACCGTCGAGACGCGCGGGCGGACGCGCGACAACCCGCACCTTCCGGCGAGCTTCGTCGAGGCGATGGAGGCCGAATATGGCGGCACGCGGCTGGGCCGGCAGGAACTGGACGGCGAACTGATCGAGGAGGTGGCGGGCGCGCTGTGGACGCGCGGGATGATCGAGGCGTGCCGGGGGGCGAAGCCGGACGCGGTGACGCGGGTGGTGGTGGGGGTCGATCCCCCGGCGAGCGCGCAGGGCGATGCGTGCGGGATCGTCGCGGTGGCGCTGGATAGCGAGGGCACCGGCCATGTGATCGAGGATGCGAGCGTGGCGGGCCTGTCCCCCGAAGGCTGGGCGCAGGCGGTGGCGAAATGCGCCGCGCGGCATGGCGCCGACAAGGTAGTGGCGGAGAAGAACCAGGGCGGCGACATGGTGAAGAGCGTGCTGCACGCCGCCGACCTCACGCTGCCGCTCAGGCTGGTCCATGCCAGCCGCGGCAAGACCGCGCGCGCCGAGCCGGTGGCGGCGCTGTACGAGGCGCGGCGGGTGCGGCACGCCGGGCGCTTCCCGGCGCTGGAGGACGAATTGTGCGG
>DATIGZ010000429.1:0-2020 GCA_035481255.1 Sphingomonas sp.
CGCCGCTGTTTGTGTTCGTCACCGCTTATTCCGACCATGCGATCCGCGCGTTCGAGGCGAATGCGATGGATTACCTCATGAAGCCGGTGGACGAGGGTCGCCTGGCCGACACACTGGAGCGCGTGCGCCAGCGCCTGACCGAAAAGCGCGGCGTCGAAGAGGTCGAGAAGCTCAAGGAAGTGCTCGCCGAGGTCGCGCCCGATGCCGCCGAAGAGTTCGCGGGCGAGAATGCCGAGGTCGCATCGAACCGCTATGAGAAGCTGATCAACATCAAGGATCGCGGCCAAATCTTCCGCGTTGATGTCGATACGATCGAGGTGGTCGAAGCCGCCGGCGATTACATGTGCATCAAGACCGCGGATAACACCCTGGTGCTGCGCGAGACGATGAAGGATCTGGAAAAGCGCCTCGATCCGCGCCGCTTCCAGCGCGTCCACCGCTCGACCATCGTCAATCTCGACCAGGTCAAGCAGGTCAAGCCGCACACCAATGGCGAATGCTTCCTGATACTCGATTCGGGATCGCAGGTGAAGGTCAGCCGCTCCTATCGCGACGTGGTGGCGCGCTTCGTTCACTGATCGCAACTTTCGGATTGTTCCGCTTATGTTCTGGCGATAGAAGCGCCCGAAACAGGAGGAACCGATGACCGCGAAGTTCGATCGTTTCGCCGCGCTGCATGAACCGCGCGCGCCGCTGGTGCTGTTCAACGTGTGGGACGCCGGATCGGCGAAGGCTATCGCCGCGGGGGGCGCGAGGGCGCTCGCCACCGGCAGCGCCTCGGTCGCCGCAGCCAATGGCTTTGGCGACGGTGAGGCGGTGCCGCTCGACTTCGCGCTCGACAATGCGGCGCGGATCGTCGCGGCGACCGACTTGCCGGTCACGATCGATTTTGAGGGCGGCTATGCCGTCGAGCCGCAGGCAGTGGCGGCCAATGTCGTGCGCCTCGCCGCGACCGGGGCGGTGGGCTGCAATTTCGAGGATCAGGTGGTCGGCGGCGAAGGGATCCACCCCTGCGCGGTGCAGGCCGAACGCATCGCCGCGATTCGCGCCGCGACCGGCCCCGCCTTCTTCATCAACGCGCGCACCGACATCTTCCTGCAGGCCAAGCCCGATACGCATGACGAGGCCAAGGTCGACGCCGCGATCGCCCGCGCGCATGCCTATGCCAAGGCGGGCGCGAGCGGGTTCTTCGTTCCGGGCCTAGCCAATCTGGAGCTGCTGGCGCGCGTGTGCTGGGAATCGCCGCTGCCGGTGAACTTCATGGCCTTTCCCGGCGCGCCCGATGCGAAAGCCGTCGCCGAAGCGGGCGTCGCGCGGATCAGCCACGGGCCGTTCCCATATCGCGCGGCGATGCAGGGGCTGGAGGATGCGGCGCGGGCGGTGTTCGCTCCGTGACGCGCCGTCATCCCGGCACAAAGCCGGGATGACGGGACAGGCTTACGCCTCGTCCGAAGCCTCGCCCTCGGCCGCGGTCTCGTACCACGCCTCGACCGGGCCGTTAAGCTTGATCGTCAGCGGATCACCCTTGCGGTCGGTCTTCTTGCCCAGCTGCACGCGAATCCAGCCTTCGGAAATGCAATATTCCTCGACGTCGCGGCGCTGCACGTCCTTGAAGCGGATGCCGATACCGCGCTGAAGCAGTTCGGCGTTGAAATGCGGGCTCTTCGGGTTGACCGAGAGGCGGTCGGGAGGGGTATCGCTCATGGGCGCCCCTCTAACGAAAAGCGGCGCGGGAATAAACCCGCGCCGCCCTTGCTGTCGCTGTGCTTGGGTCAGCGGCAGTAACGCACCTTCACCCGGCGCCCGAGATAGGGATCGTACACCCGGCGGACCGAACAGCCGCGCCAGCCGCGCTGCTCGTAATGGCGATAGTGATAGCCATCGCGCGGGTAATAGCCCCGGTTGCGGTAATAGGGCCGGTCATAATCATAGTAGCGACGATCATAGTCGTAATAGCGGCGATCGTAGCGGTCATAATAGCGATCGTCGTAGCGATCGCGGCTCGAACCCGCGATCGCCG
>DATIGZ010000430.1:0-1541 GCA_035481255.1 Sphingomonas sp.
CCCCCGCCGCGCCCGCGATCGTTCTGCTCCATGGCTTCCCCGAGTCGCACCGCACCTGGCGCCACCAGATTCCGGAACTCGCCAAGACCCATTTCGTCATCGCCCCCGACCAGCGCGGCTTTGCCCGCTCGTCCAAGCCCGAGGGCGTCGAGAATTACGCCCCCGACAAGACCGTTGGCGATCTGCTCGCGCTCGCCAGCCATTTCGGCAAGGACCGTTTCACGCTGGTCGGCCATGACTGGGGCGGCGCGATCGCGTGGATGGCCGCGCTCCAGCACCCCCATCGGGTCGAGCGGCTGATCATCGTCAACGCCCCCCATCCCTTCGTCTTCCAGAAGTCGCTGTTCGACGACATGGAGCAGCGCGCCGCGAGCCAATATGTCCGCGCGTTCCGCAACCCCGCGCTCGACGCGCAGATCGCCGCGATGGGTGTCGAGACCTTCTTCGACACGACGTTCGCCAGGCACACCGATCCGGTCCTCGTCGCCCCCGAACGCGCCGCCTATATCGATGAGTGGAGCCAGCCGGGCGCGATGACCGCGATGCTCAACTGGTATCGCGCCAGCGCCATCCTGGTCCCCGCGATGGACGAGACGCCGGAACGCCCGCCCTTTCTCGACGGCCCCTTCCCGCCGCTCCAAATGCCGGTGCTGGTGATCTGGGGCATGGGCGACAAGGCGCTGCTGCCGGTCCAGCTCGACGGGCTCGACGCGCTCGTCCCCGACCTCACCGTCGTGAAGATCGAGGACGCCAGCCACTTCGTGCCCTGGGAAAAGCCCGAAGCGGTGACCGAAGCGATCCGGGACTGGTTGCCCTAACGGGCGCGGCGCATCCCGGGCGCCTTCTTCACCGCCGGATCAGCGAGCAGCCGCGCATAGTCCGCGCTCTCCATCCCGACCATCGCGATGCGCCCTTCGCCGTCATGGTGGATTCCCCAGCCGAACTGCTTGACCAGCGGCGAGGTACGCAGACATGCCTGCGGCTTGGCGAAGAAGCCGGTGCGATCCTTGTCTCCGCCCCGCGCGAGATGCGCGGCATGGAGCAGATCGTCGCTCGTCATCGTGTAGGGCTTGTCCACCAGCAGCGCGTGCTGAACCTCAGCGATCGTCCCCGGCTTCTCCGGAACGGTACCCGCCGTCACCGGGCTGTCGGACGAAGCCGTGATCAGCGTATCGCGATAGTTGGTCGTCCTCATCCCAGCCACTCCACCCAAGCGCCATGCGGATGCGCCCGACCCAGCAGGCGCGGCTCGCCATCGCCCGGCCAGTGCCGTACCACCAGTTCGTGTTTCAACGTCTCGCGGTTCGCCTCCAGCGTGATCCACGCCAGCGGCCGTTCCGCGCTTGCCCGGGCACCCGCCGCCTCCATCGCCGCGGTGATCCGCGCGCGCCGCGCATCGCCCAGATATTGCCAGACGATCGAGTGCATCAGAATGCGCGTCGTCCCCGCGGCCAGGGGCCGTGCCAGTTGCGCCTCGACGAATTCGGCGGCGTCCGCCTGAACCAGGTCGGGCCTCCTCTCAGCCGCCGACCGCGCAGCGA
>DATIGZ010000431.1:0-3895 GCA_035481255.1 Sphingomonas sp.
GATCGAGCCGGTGATCGAGCAGCATGTCGCCGGATTGCTCGACAGCTATATCGCGGCCGGCGGCGGCGATTTCGTCGAGGGGTTTGGAAGCCCGTTGCCCGCGCTGTTGTTCGCCGATTGGTTCCAGCTCAGCGATGCGCAGACCGATCTGCTGTGGCGTACCGCCAAGGATTTTGTGAAAGCGTGGGAGGCGTTCGACGTCGAGACCGTCGCGAAGACCAGTGAGATCCTCTACGATCTCGCGCGCGACCTGATCGCCGAACGTCGCGCGGCGCCGCTTGATCCCGAACTCGATCCGGTCAGCAGCCTGTTGGCGGCGACCGATGCAGACGGCAGCGCGCTGCCGCATGAGATGCTGGTGGGCTGCGTGCGCCAGATCCTCGTGGTCGGGCTGGTCGCACCGCCGGTGTTCCTCGGCAGCGTCGCGGTGCATCTCGCGCGCCATCCCGAGCTGGCCGACGAACTCCGTGCGGCGCCGGAGGCGATCGACGCGGCGGTCGAGGAGTTCCTGCGGCTCTACACCCCGTATCGCGGCTTCGCGCGCACCAGCTGCAGCGGCGTCGAGCTGGGCGGGCGCCGGATCGAGCCGGGCGAGCCGATCGCGCTGGCTTATGCCTCCGCCAATCGCGACGAAGCGGTGTTCGAGGCTCCCGGTGAATTCCGCCTCGGCCGTCCTAACGTGCGCGAGCATCTCGCCTTCGGTCGTGGTCCGCATCGCTGCGCGGGGATGGCGATGGCGCGGATGGAATTCCGCATCGCGCTGCGCGAGCTGCTCGCGCGCACCAGTCGGATCGAGCTCGCTGGCGACGTCCGGATGAGCGGCATGCCCGAAGTCGGGCCGGTCTATGTGCCGCTCAGGGTCACCGCCCGCTGAATTCCGATCTTCGCTGAAATGGCGAACCGGCGCAGCCCACAGGGACTGCGCCGGCCCGCTGTCACCGGTGGTGGGCGCCGGGTGCCTCGGCGCCGCTTCCGGATCAGAAGTTGAATTTCACTGTCGCGTAGATTTCGCGCGGCGCGCCGGGGATCGCGACATAAGAGCCGGTCGGGGGCAGCGTCGCCTTGTAATAGGCGTGATCGGTCTCGGTCAGGTTGCTGCCCTCGACCGACAGCTCCACACCGCGCAGGAACGACGGTTCCCACGCCACGCGCGCGCCGACCAGCGTATAGCCGTCCTGGAACGAGGTCGCGTCGGCGGCGGTCAGGAACTGTGAGCCCTTGTGCGACACGTCGCCGCGAACCGTGAACGGGCCGGCCCCGGTCTCGACCGTGTAGGATGCGCCGGCGTTGATCGACCAGTCGGGGATCTGCGGCACGCGGTCGCCGAGCTTGAACCCGCTGCCTATCGCCGATGCCGCCAGTTCGTCGAACTTGGCATCGACATAGCCCACGCCAAGGTTGAGGTTCAGCCCGCGCGCCGGCCGTGCCGCCACCTCGAGCTCGAAGCCCTTGATGTTCGATCCGCCCGCGTTGCGCGTGGTGCGGATGTTGGCGTTGGTGACCGGATCGGTCGACTGCACGGTCAGCTGGATGTTGCGGTATTCGGAGTAGAAGCCCGCGACGTTGAAGGTCAGCTTGTTGTTGAACCACGACGTTTTGGCGCCGAGCTCATAGCTGGTCAGCTTTTCCGGATCGTAGCGCGGGGTGGGGGTCGATGCGACGGTCGATGCGCCGAATCCGCCCGATTTGAAGCCCTTCGACCAGCTCGCATAGAACAGCAGGTCCCGATTGGGCTTGTACTCCAGCGCGACGCGCGGGGTGAAGCTGTCCCATTCAGCCACGGCGGTCGACCACGGTACCACCGTCGTGCTGTTCTGCGGACGGCTGACCGCGGTGCCATAGACCTTGCGGTCCTTGTTGTAGCGCGCGCCGACGGTGACCCCGAACTGGTCCGTCAGCTTCAGCGTTTCCTGCGTGAACAGCGCGAAGCTGGTCGCGCGCATCGCGAAGGTGGTGAAGGTGTTGCCGACATCCGCCGCGGTGGGCGTGCCGCCCCCGGCGAGGATCGCTTCGTAAATGCCCTCGAACGAGCGCGTGAAGACGGTCGAATTGCCCTCCTCGCGGAACGCATAGGCGCCGAGCAGGAAGTTGAGCCTGCCGTCCAGCGCGGTGCCGCCCAGCTGAAGCTCCTGGCTCCATTGTTCCTGCTTCATCGTCGTTCGCGACTGCTGAAGCGCATAGGGGGTCTGGTCGCCATCGACCTCGACCAGCGCGTTGATCTTGCGCCACGCGCTGATCGACTTGAGATAGACGGTGTCCGACAGGTCCATGTCGAACGTCACCGCGACGCCGCCGATATCCGCGTCGTCCTGCTGGGGCTGAAGCGAATAGATGTCGTACGGGCTCTCGGACTCCCAGCGCGCGTCGTAGACCGACCCCGCGGGCAGGCCCAGCTGCGGGTTGAGATAGGGCGCAGCGAACTGGTTGAAGCGCGCGATCTTCGCGACCGTCGCGCCGGCCGGCACGAAATCGATCAGATAACCCGAGGGCGGGTTCTGGCGCTGGCGGGTATAGTCGCCGGCGATCTTCATCGTGACGTTGTCGGCCAGCTGCGCCTTGATTGCGCCGCGCAGGATCAGGCGGTTCTCGCTCGAATAATGCGCGCCGTCGAGAAGACGCGTGCCGAAGCCCTCGTTGCTGAGGTACGAAGCGGAGAGCTTGAGGCCGAGCTTGTCCTCGACGATCGGCGTGTTGATCAGCGCGGCGGCGTCGGCGCGCTTGAAGCTGCCGGCGCGCAGCTTGATCAGCCCGGTGGCCTCGCCCGACAGGCGCGGATCGGTGGTGATGACGTTGATCGCGCCGCCGATCGTGTTGCGACCGTAGAGCGTACCCTGCGGGCCCTTGAGCACCTCGACCCGCTCGATATCCTCAAGGCTGAGCAGCCCGCCCATCGATCGCGCGATGTACACGTCGTCGACATACAGGCCGATGCCCGGATCGGTGGGGAACTGGAAGTCGCCGGTGCCGACGCCGCGGATATAGCCGGCGAAGGCTGATCCGCCGCCCGCCGGACGGTTGGTCGGGTGGAGCTCGAGGTTGGGCGCGAAGTTGCTGACGTCGCCCAGATTGTCGATGCCGCGTGCGGCGAGCGAATCCGCGGACAGCGCGGTGACTGAAAGTGGTGCGTCCTGCAGCCGCTCCTCGCGGCGCTGGGCGGTGACGACGATCTCATCGACGCCGCCGTCGTCCTGCGCGGCGGTGTCCGCGGCGGGCGCATCCTGCGCGAGCGAGGGGGATGCGGTCAGCAGCGCGGCGATGGAGGCGCCGGTTGCCAGTGCGAGCGAGCGACGAAAGCGCATTGCAGATCCTCCCCAGACGTGATGGCGGGAGTCGGCTCCCGTGTTCTGGGTGAATGGTTATGGATCAATACAATTATTGTCAACAATCTCGTCATCAAACGGTCTCAGTGGGGCAGAACCTCCTCCATTTCGATGACGGCGTTGAGCGCATCGGCGACATGCTTGCGCATCAGCCGCTCGGCCTCCGGCGCGTCGCCGCGCACGATCGCGTCGGTGATGAGGCGATGATCGGCATTGGCATCGTCGATACGGTGCGGCTGGAAGAAGGCGGAGAAGAGCAGCCGGTAGAGCGGCAGCCGCAATCGTTCGACGAAGCCACGGATATACTCGTTCTCCGCACCGTCGAGGATCACGGCGTGCCACGCGTCGTTGGCGCGGACAAAGGCCGGGTGGTCGCCGGTATGCTCGACCGTGTTGAGCTTCTCCTGCAGCCCGACCAGCTGCGCCTTGCGGACGGGATCGTCGGCGGCGGCGAAGTCGTGCGCGGCCATCCCCTCCAGCGCCATGCGCGCGCGATAGATCTGGCGGATCTCGTCTAGGCTGAAGCGGCGGACCGATGCGCCGCGGAATTCCTCGATGACCACCAGCCCCTCGCT
>DATIGZ010000432.1:0-1524 GCA_035481255.1 Sphingomonas sp.
CCACGCGCCGATCTTCGCCATCTCATCCGCCAGCACCCTGGCCTCGGCACGGCTCAGCCCGCCGCCGCCATATTCGGCGGGCCAGGTGGGCACGCCCCACCCCTTCTCGCCCATCGCCTTGCGCCAGGCGGCCTGTTCCGGGGTTTCCTCGCCCGGCCCCTCGACGGCGGACATGGTGTTGTCCTTACCCTTGAGCGACGCGGGGAAGTTGGCCGCGAGCCATTCGCGCACCTGAGATCGGAACAAGTCGAGTCCGCTTGTCGTCGCCGGTTCAGCCAGGGTTGCCACTTTACTCTCCTATTCCCTCGGCGACGAAGAGCCGGACCTTGCGCGAATCCCAGCATCGACGTCGGCATGTTCTACTTTAGAATTTGCGGTATGCGATTTGCGTCGTCAATCCCGATTCAGCGCCCGGGGCCGCCGAGCGCGACATTGTCCTGCTCGCGCGCCGCCGCCTCGGCCTCGCGCGCCTGCAATGCAGCGACATTGGCTTCATGCTTCGCCCGGGTGATCGGGTAGAAGAGCAGGAACAGCGCGCCGAGCGTCCACAGCCCGATCGATGCGGGGATATAGTGGATGACGAGACTGCGAACCGCCTCATCGCTGACCTGCCCGGGCATAGGCTTCGCAGGAAAATCGCTCCACACCAGCAACTTACCGGCAAGGAAGATACCGATCGCGGTCGAGCATTGCTGCATGAAGCTCGACGCGGCGAAGAAGGTGCCGGCATCGTGCCGCCCGGTACGCACCGCGCTGTCCTCGACCACATCGGCCAGCATCGAGCTGGTGTTGATCAGCGAGATCGCTACCATTGCGCCATAGATCGCGCCGATCGCAAACAGCGAAGGCACCAGCCCCGGATGACCGGGGGTGAAGAAGATGCCGTTATAGGCCAGCACCAGCGGCGACAGCCCGATCGACACGCCCAGCACGGCGAACAGCATCGAGCTGGTGCGCTTGCCCAGCCATGCCGACATCACCGGCGCGAGCGGCGCGGCGAGCGTCGCCGCGACCACGCTGTCGATCGTCAGCAGCGCGAGTTGCGCGGCATTGAGCTTGTAGAGATAGGTGCTGAAGAACAGGCTGGTCGCGCTGTACAGCCCGATCGCCGAGAATTTGAGCACACCGAATCCGAAGATCGACAGGAAGGCGCGATTTTTCAGCGCCTGCCCCATCTCCGCGAGGTGCACGCGCAACGGCGTGCGCTCGCCCCGCTCCTCGGCCTGACGCAGATAGGGGATGCGGTTGTGCGTGCCGATCCCGCAGATCAGGATCGCCGCGACGATGGTCAGCGCGCCGGCGATGGCGAAGCCCGGATAGCCGGCCGGGTTGAGCTGGCCGCGCGGATATTCGGGCGTCGCGGCGAAGAAGGTGACGAGGCAGATAGCGGTGAAGCCGAACGTGCCCATATAGCCGAACCACCAGCGCAGCCCGAACAGGCGGGTGCGCTCGCGATAGTCATCGGTCATCTCGGGCGTCATCGCCGAGGTACTGATCTCAAACGCGCTGATGCACATGCGGGTG
>DATIGZ010000433.1:0-5119 GCA_035481255.1 Sphingomonas sp.
CATCAGTTGCTTGGGGTCAGGCTTCCCCGCCGCGGGCGCCACCTCGCCGCGGCGATTGCCCTTTGCGGCGACATTGGGGGCCATCACCGCCTTGGCGATTCCACTGTCACCGCACATCGGACAGGCGATCAGCGCCCGCTCACGCTGACTTTCATAATCGGCGCTCGATCCGAACCATGCTTCGAAAACATGGCCGCCACCGCATTTGAGGTCGAAGACGATCACGTCACGATCTCCACCGGCGGGATCGCGCGGCGATGCGCGAGCGCGGGCACGCGCGAACGCACGTCCGAAACCCGGGCAGGATCGACCTCGGCAAAGCCAAGCCCGGCACCCTCCCCCATATCCAACAGCACTTCGCCCCACGGATCGATCGCTAGGCTGTGGCCATAGGTCGCCCGGCCGTCCTCATGCTCGCCGGCCTGCGCGGCGGCGATGACATGCACGCCGGCCTCGATCGCCCGCGCGCGCAACAGCACATGCCAATGCGCCGCGCCGGTCGGGCGGGTGAAGGCCGCGGGTACCGACAATAGCGTCGCGCCGGCATCGGTCAGTGCGCGGAACAGGTCGGGGAAGCGCAGATCGTAGCAGATCGCGAGACCGAGCATGCCGAGCGGTGTTCCGACCACCGCCGCGCCCGTGCCCGGCGCATAGGCGTCGGATTCGCGCCAGCGCTCACCTGTCGGCAGATCGACGTCGAACAGATGCAGCTTATCGTAGCGCGCGCGGATCGCGCCGCTGTTATCGATCACGAAGCCACGGTTGACGAAGCGACCGTCGGTTTCGCCCTTCAGCGCCAGCGATCCGAGATGCACCCAGACGCCATGTTTCGCCGCCGCCTCACGCACCGCGGCCAGCACACGATCCTCGCCCTCCGCGACGATGTTCGCCGCCGCCCGCTCGCGCTGGCGATCGAGCAGGCCCGACATCTCAGGCGTGAACAGCATCACCGCACCGCCCGCCGCCGCCTGCGCCACGCCGTCGGTCAGCGCGCGGGCATTGGCGAGCGGGTCGATCCCGCTCGTCATCTGGAGGATCGCGGCCTTCATTGCCCGAGCAGAGCGTCCAGCCTGCCCTCGCGCTCCAGCGCCGCCAGATCGTCCGATCCGCCGATATGGTCGCCATCGATGAAGATTTGCGGCACCGTGGTGCGGCCATTGGCGCGCTGGATCATCTCCTGTCGCTTCGGCCCGCCCATCGTCAGGTCGAATTCCTCATAGTCGGCGCCCTTGCTGTCGAGCAGCGCCTTTGCCCGCGCGCAATAGCCGCAGAACGCCTTGGTATAGATTTCGATCTTTGCCATCGCCCTCCGAGGTGAGAGCGCGAGCGCCGCTTGTCAATCTGCGGCATCCGGATCGAGCACGCGCGCCCAGCACAGGATCGTCACCCGTGCCGCCCCCGCGCGCTTGAGCACCCGTACGCAGGCATCCGTCGTCGCGCCGCTGGTATGGATGTCATCGACCAGCACCACGGCCCTGCCCTTGAGTGCTTCCCGCGCGCCAGGCGCGGTCATGAAGGCCCCCGCCACCGCCTTTGCCCGGCCGCGCGCGCCGAGTCCGCGCAGCACGGGCGTTGCCTTGACCCGGCGGAGCAGGCCGCTCTCGGCGGGCACGCCCGAACGCCGCGACAATTCGCGCGCGATCAATGCCGCCTGATTGAACCCCCGCCCCCAGATGCGCCAGCGGTGAAGCGGCACCGGCACCAGCAGTTCCGCATCCCCGGGCATCAGCCGGGCCATCAGCCCTGCGGCGGTGGCCGCATAGGCCGTGCGCCGGCCATATTTGAGCTTGAGCACCAGCGTGCGCGCCGCCGGACCATAAGCGACCGCCGCGCGAACGCCGTCATGCGCGGGCGGCACCGCGAGGCACTGGCCACATTGCGCATCCGGCCCGCGGTCAAACTCGAACGGCAGGTTGCAGGTAGCGCACCAGGGCGGCGCGATCAGCGTGAGCCGCCCCCAGCAGTCGGCGCAGAAACGATGATCGGCATCAACGATCTCGCCGCAGCCCGGACAGCGCGGCGGAAGCGCCAGCGCGACGAGCTTCAGGACCGGTTCGGCTACCCCCATCGCATTCCCCCACCGCCTGCTTGTCGCGCGCGGACGAAAGCGGCACAAGCCGCCCCGTGACCTCCACGACTCCGCCCGAGATTTTCGACCGTGCCCGTCGCCGCACACGCCGCGACCGCGCCGCCCCGCGCTTCGCCGACGCTTCGTTCATCCGCGAATGGATGCTGGAAGGGATCGCCGAACGGCTCGACGCCGTGCGCCGCGAATTCACCGACGTGCTCGACCTCGGCTGCTTCGACGGCGCCTTCATCCCTCCGCCTGGCACGCGCGTGACCCGTATCGACGCCGGCGCACGCTTCGCCGCGATGGCGGGCGGCGTGCGGGGCGAGGAAGATCAGCCGCATTTCCCGGACGCCAGCTTCGACCTCGTCATCGCCGCGGGGAGCCTCGACACCGTCAACGACCTGCCTGGCGCGCTGACCCTGATCCGCCGCGCACTGCGCCCCGACGGACTGTTCCTAGGCGCGTTTCTGGGTGGGAGTACGTTGTCGACTTTGCGCTCGGTGCTGCTTGAAGCCGAAGCCGATCGTCCGGCGGCGCGCGTGCATCCGCAAGTCGATGTGCGCGCGGCGGGGGATCTGCTCGTCCGCGCGGGGTTCGCGCTCCCGGTCGCGGACGTCGAGAACCTCAACGTCCGCTACGCCAGCCTGTTCGATCTGGTACGCGACCTGCGCGGCATGGCCGGCACCAGCCTGCTGCCGTCGCCGCCTGCGCTGACCCGCGAAACCGTCGCCCGCGCCGCCAGCGGGTTCGCGGCGCGGGCCGATGCCGAGGGTCGCACGATCGAGCGGTTCGATACGATCTTCCTGACCGGCTGGGCACCCGACCCGTCGCAGCCCAAGCCCGCCCGCCGCGGCTCAGCGACGGCATCGCTGGCGGCGGCGCTCAAGCCCGGACCCTAGATCAAGGCTTCAAGCAGCCCGATCAGCGGCTTGTCCGCGGGTGGCATCTCGAGCCGGTGCAGCTCGAGCGGGCGCACCCATTTGAGCGCGGTCGCATGATGCGCCTGCGGCACGCCGCTCCATTTGCGCAGCGCGTAGAGGAGCAGCAGCAAATGCCGGTCGCCGAGCGATTCGCTGGCAAAGGTCGCCGGAGCGAGGCAGGCGCGCTCGACACCGATGCACAGCTCCTCCTCGAGCTCGCGACACAGCGCGGCCTCGGGCAGCTCACCGGGATCGACCTTGCCACCTGGAAACTCCCACAAGCCGGCCATCGGCTTGCCCGGCGGACGCTGCTGAACCAGCACCCGGCCGTCGCCATCGACCAGCGCCGCGGCGACCACCATCAGCAGTCCGCGCTTCGTCATCTCCGAATCGGAGTCACCGGTAATCAGCATCGACATTTCGTTAATCTTGTTTCCCTAGTTTCCAGTAATCCCACTCGGACAAGGCTGTACGGATGCAGGTGCCGACAACACTTACTGGCCGTCTTCTGCGCTGTCGCCGTGCCGCGACTGCCGTCGAATACGGTTTGATCGTTGCGCTCATCGTGCTCGCCATGATGTCGGCTCTTATCGCACTTGCCGATACGTCGACCTCCATGTGGACCAATGTCAGTGACGCCGTACAGCGCAAGCGCTGAATTCCCGCGACTCCGCGCGTCTAAGTCCTTTGTTAACTTCCGCCCCGTAATTTCTGTCTTGCTGGACTCGGGCTTTACCCGCGGACAGCCGGGTAACTGAAGCTTGTGAACAGGATGGAGACCGGTATGAAGACGATCCGCAAGATTTTTGGCAACAAGAAGGGCGCGACCGCCATCGAGTACGGCCTGATCGCCGCTCTGATCGCCGTCGCCGCGATTGCCGCGATGCAGGGCCTGGGCAACCAGCTCACCAAGACCTTCTCGAACGTTTCGTCGAACATGAAGGCCACCTAAGCCTTCCGACGAACGCGAAAAACGGGGCGGCGGACTTCAGGGTCCGCCGCCCTTTTTCGTTGTCAGCCATTCCAGAGTTCAGGCGCGGCCCATCGCCAGGAACTTGGCCCGGCGCCCCTGACGCAGCGTCCGCGCGTCCTGCCCCGCCAGTTCGCCCAGCGCGCGTTCGATCGCGTCGCCCAGCGCGTCGATCGCGGCATCGCGATCGCGGTGCGCGCCGCCCAGCGGCTCGGGGACGATCGTGTCGATCACGCCGAGCTCCTTGAGGTGCTGCGCGGTGATCTTCATCGCCTCGGCGGCGTCGGCGGCCTTGTCGGCGGTGCGCCACAGAATCGAGGCACAGCCTTCGGGCGAGATCACCGAATAGACCGCATGCTCCATCATGAGCACGCGGTTGCCCGCGGCAAGCGCAACCGCGCCGCCCGAGCCACCCTCACCCAGGATCGACGCGACCAGCGGCACGCCGGCGTTGAGGCACGCCTCGGTCGAACGCGCGATCGCCTCGGCCTGCCCGCGCTCCTCGGCCTCCATGCCCGGGAACGCGCCCGACGTGTCGACCAGCGTGATCACCGGGATGCCGAACTTGTCGGCCAGTTCGACCAGCCGGATCGCCTTGCGATAGCCCTCGGGCTTACCCATGCCGAAATTATGCTTGAGGCGGCTGGCGGTATCGTCGCCCTTCTCGTGCCCGATCACCATCACGCGCTGCCCGCGGAACCGGCCAAGGCCGCCCTGGATCGCCGCATCGTCGGCAAAGGCGCGATCGCCGCCCAGCGGCATGAAATCGTCGATCAGCCGCGCGACATAATGTTTGAAGTGCGGCCGCTCCGGATGACGCGCGACCAGGGTCTTCTGCCACGGGGTGAGCCGCGCATAGGCGTCGCGCAGGAACTTGTCCGATTTGGCCTGAAGCTTCGCGACTTCGCTGTCGATGTCGACCTCACCGCCGGCTGCGGCGTCGCGCAGTTCGTCGATACGGGCCTGAAGCTCGGCAATCGGCTTCTCGAATTCGAGGAAAGTAGCCATCGCGGCGCCCTATGCCCCCTCTTTGCTCACGTCAACGCGCCCAGTGGTTTGGGAGGCGATCTTGGGTTTGTCGGCAAGCGGGTGCCGTTCGTTGACGAGCTGGACCAGCCGGCTGCTGTCGACATGGGTATAGATCTCGGTCGTCGCGAT
>DATIGZ010000434.1:0-2636 GCA_035481255.1 Sphingomonas sp.
AACGCGATCCCGCCGAGTTCGGCGTCGTCAACACGACGGACCGCGCCTGTCATGGTACCGCGCTTGAATCTTTCGTCTGCCTGCCCGGCGACTATGTCCAGCCGGACGCCAACCGCACCTATCTCTATGCCGACGCAGTCCATTTCACGGGCGTCGTCCATGCGATCCAGGCGGATCTGACGCTTGCCATGCTGCGCGCGCCTGGCCAGGTCGCGCAACTTCCACTTGCCGTTCGGGCCAACGCCGAGCAGCACGGGGAGCTCGCTCGCGAGCAGACGAGCGCCCCGTCAGTTCCGGGCTGGCACGTGATCGGCGGCGTTTACGACGCACGCACCGACCATCCAGGCTGGTTCCCCGGCGGCAACGGCCATGTCGAAACCGCCGGGTTGCAGGCCGGCATGGCGCGGCGCTCGGCCTTCGGCCTAACCTTCGGCGCCTATCTGGGCTGGAGCGGAGGGCAGGCTCAGTTCGCGCAGGCGATGGGAGGCTTCCGGCACGACAGCTATGCGTTGACGGCGTTCGCGGCGCTCGAGCGCGGGCGCTTTACCTTCTCCTTGTCCGCCACGACCGGGCGGAGCGATCTCGACGATATCGAGCGCCACCTTTTGCTCGGGCCAGCGAGTCGAACCGAACAGGGCTCGACCGATGCGCATTTCTCGGCGGTGGAGGGACGGTCATCCTATCATATCCCGCTCGGCAAGGTTCGGCTCTCGCCCTTCGCGACGCTGCGCTACGATCGCATCACCGTCGCAGGCTATGCCGAGGCGGGGGCGCGTTCGAGCCAGATCAGCGTCGGCGATCAGCGGCTCGAGCGGCTCGAGCTCGGCGCTGGCCTCCGGCTGACCGGCGCCACGCCGTCCGGCGCAACGCCGTGGCTCGAGCTCGGCTATGTCGGCGATGTGCTCAACAAGCCCGCACCGGTGTCGATCCTGCCAAGCGGTGCGCCGGTCTGGTTCACCAGCACGCCTTACGGGCCATCCGCAGACCAGTTGGTTTACGGCATCGGCGTCGCAGGCGCGATCGTTTCCAAAGCATCGCTCGGATTCTCGATACGCGGACGTCACGGCGAAGCCGATCAGGGCGAACTCTATGGCGGGCTCAGCCTTTCCGTTCGCCTATAGGATCCGGCATAGCCCGGCGTGGTGCATGATCCCCTCGAGCTCAGCTCGGCTCAAGGGGACCATGACGTTCGACCAGCCAGGCGACGGCGAACCCGACGATGTCGCGTGCATTGATCAGCTGAGCGCTGGCGGCGCCCACGCACCCTTCGCTATGACGCCCCAGATTCAAATAATCGCGCGTGATCCTTTCGACAGCATCCGCCTCGCCCTCGATCGCATAGCAGTCGAGAATACCGTTCGAATCGAAGTCCTCGCAGAGCTGCCAGCACGTCTCGCCGCCCTGGCCGCGCAAAGGCATCTCATATGAAACGCGTCGCTTTCCCTCAATCGGCGCAATGGCCTCGGCATAGTGAAGCGCCGTCACGCAATCCGGCGGGGTTCCGATCAGGAGGATCTTAGCTTCCAGCTCGAGAAACCGTTCGAGCGGCGAGCCTGGACCATAGGCGCTGTCGAGTGGATGGTCGGCGAGCAGCCAGCCCGACGCCGCACCGATCGCCACCATCGAAGCGTCCGGATGGGCGCTTCGGCGAGCGCCGGGGAGTTGCACGAGATAGGCGTTGAGCGCCCCGAAACCGCGATAGACCCCAGCATTTGAAGGGTCGAATGATGGCCAGTTCGCGCGGATGTCCGGCGCGAGCTGCCTGCCGCCAAGCGTTTCGTCATAGGGCGATCGGTCCCAGGACACGTAGGCAAGGAGCGTCCCGGCCGCGCCTACCGCATCGACGAGCGCATGCGCGAGTTCGACCGGACCCCCCGCTACCGGGCCCACCGCCTTCAGCGAAGCGTGCACCATGATCGCGTCGCCCGGGACCACGCCAAGCTGCGCGAGCTGCGCCTTGAGCTTGTCGCGCGTCCATTCAGCCCTGGCCATGGCGCGCTGCTACCGATCGGCGGTGCTGGCGCCATTTGCAATCAGCTGCCGCGCGACGAACAGCGGGTCGTCTCCCCCTCGAACATCGGGGACGACGCCGCTGCCCTCCCAGCTGCGACCGCTCACGATATTGGCCGGACGTGCCTCGGGGATGATGACCTGGAAGCCATCGTGAAGCGGCACCGGGGATCCCATGAGGCTCGCCGCCCCTGCGCTGCGCGATCCGACCACCTTGGCCCGCTTTGCCTGTTGCAGCGAATAGGCGACATATTCGGAAGCCGAAGCAGACCGGCGATCGACAAGGAGCACAATCGGAAGGTTGTCAGGCAATGCCGGGAGTTCAGCGGCAGGCAGCACTTCCCTGGTCAGGTTGCCGCGGCGGTCGATCGATTGCACGGATGCCGTTTCGGCGAGCGCGGACCGGACAAGATGCGTCGCGGTGACCGCATCGCCACCGCCATTCTGACGCAGATCGATAATTAGGCCCTTCGCGTCCGAAAGCAGCGTCCACGCTGCAAGATACTTGGCGCGGGCAATGTCCCATGGGTAGAAGCTCGAAATCCGCAGATACCCGACATTGCCTTCGAGCACGCCGACTTCGCGGACGCCTGAATTGACGGATTTGGCGTCGCGCCGCCAGGCGA
>DATIGZ010000435.1:0-2106 GCA_035481255.1 Sphingomonas sp.
CGCGCGCCGAGGGGCTGGGGGTCGGTCTCTACTTCTCGCTGATGGACTGGCATCACCCCGACGGCGCGCGGTGCAAGGACGATCCGGCAGCGCGGGAGCGTTTCGTCGCCTATACCCACGCGCAGATCCGCGAACTGCTGAGCAACTACGGCAAGATCGACATATTGTGGTACGACGTCGACTGGCCGCTGACTGCGGAGCAGTGGCGCGCGGATGCGATGAACCAGATGGTCTTCGCGCTCCAGCCCGACATCATCGTCAACAACCGCAACGGGCTGGACGGCGATTTCGCGACACCCGAGCACCGGATCACCGCCACCGATCGTGCATGGGAATCCTGCATGACGATGAATTATGGCTGGGGCTATCAGCGCACCGACGAGGAATGGAAGCCGGTGCGCAAGCTGGTCAATGACCTGACTTTGTGCGTGCAGCAGGGCGGCAACTATCTGCTCAACATCGGTCCCGAAGCCGACGGGTCGGTGCCGCGCGCGTCGGTCGAGACGCTGGAGGAGGTCGGCGCCTGGCTGCGCACCAATGGCGCCGCGATCTATGACTCGGACGGGCGCGCGGCGGGCGCATTCGGCAACTACACCAACTTCACCAAGGCCGGAAACAAGCTCTACATCCATGTCTATTTCTGGCCGTCGAAGAGCCCGGCGGCGCAGACGCTGGACGTGCTGAGGCCGGAGACGGTCGTCGCCGTGGGTGGCGTGCGGACCAAGATATTGTCGGCGCGGTTGCTCAAGACCGGGCAGCCGGTCGCATTCACGCAGGACGCCATCGCGTTGCGATTGACGGGGCTTCCCGACGAGGCTCCGGACGATCCCACCACGGTGATCGAGCTGACCTGCGAAGGGACGCCTTATGTCCGTCATCACCTGATCCGGCCCGAATGGCCGCGCTATGGTGTCAATATCGGGGGCAAGCGGAGCAGCTAGCGCGGCTGGAGCCAGCGGTCGGCGAACGCGATGAAGTGGTTCCAGTCGCTTTGCGTCACGGCATGGGGACCGGTGCGGATGTGATAGCCGATCCGCGACCGGATCGGCCGATCGGGCGGCGGCATGTCCGCGGCGTCCAGCCCGCCCGCACCGAGCAGGCGATAGACGGGATCGGCCCCCTTGGCGGCGAGGAACTCGCCCCGGGGATCGGCCCACCAGTCCTCGGTCGCGCTGGCGATATAGACGGGCCGGGGGGCGGCGAGCGCGATCAGCATATGCGCGTCGACGGGCAGTTCGGCCTCGCGTTCGGCGAAAGTCTTGAACCGCGGCGCGAACCAATAGTTGTTCATCACGCGGATCGTCTCGCCGAAATTGCGGCGATAGAGTGCGGCGCCGCCTTCGCCCGAATTGTTCGAGATGACCATGGCGAAGCGTTCGTCGCGGGCGCCGGCCCAGAGCGCCGCCTTGCCGTAGCGGGAGTGGCCCAAGACGATGACGCGCTTCGCATCCACGGCGCGGTCGGTTGCCAGATAGTCATAGGCGCGGCTGAGACCCCAGGCCCAGGTCGCGACCGCGCCCCAATGTTGCGGGTCGGAGGGGCTGGTGCCGAAGAAGGGCTGGATGCTTTCCGCGACCTTGCTGTCGCCGTCGGGGTAGAGGTCGCCGGTGAAGTATGTGGCGATGCCATACCCGGCTTTCAGGATCGCTTCGACCGGCCATTCCGCTGCGTCGGTACCGCGCGAATGGAGCGTGGCGCTGCCTTTGCGGATGCCGGGGGCGGGCGTGACCCAGCCCGGCGTGATGTGGATGGCCGGATCGGGATGGATCGCCTGATTGCCGTGGAAGTTGGGGCCGACGAACACCGGCACGGGGCCGCGCGCGGCCGCCGGCAGATAGAGTAGCACCCGCATCTGCGGCCCGTCGCGCCGCCCGTCGAGCAGGATCGTCACCTGTCGACGTACCGCCAGGCCGTTCAGTGCGGCGCGATCCTGTTCGTCGATGATGTAGCGTTGCCGGAGGGGTCGGGGCGCGACGCCGTAGATGTTCGCTTCGAACAGCGCGATCAACTCGGCGCGCCGCTTGGCCCAGTCCTGCGTGTTGCGGACGCGGCGGCCGTCCGTGGCGATTAGCGGATCGGGGAGCTGGTAGGCGGCGACCTTTGCCT
>DATIGZ010000436.1:0-8845 GCA_035481255.1 Sphingomonas sp.
GGGTCGGATAGACCAGAGCGATCACCAGCAGCAGGCCGAGATAGACCGCCCCCGCGAACGCACCGAGCGCGGACAGCGCATCCCAGCCATAGCGTGCGACCGCGTCGCCGATCAGCGCGGCGCTGCCGATCGGGGTCAGCGCGATCACCCACAGCAACAGACGGCGGAAGAGCGCGAGCGCCGAGGCGTTGAACGCGAGGAAGGCTTCGCCCTTCTCGCCGATCCGCACCGCCGCCGCGCCGACCGCGACCGCCGCGACGATGATCTGGAGGATGTTGAACGACAGCGCGGTGGTCGCGCGGCCGTCAGTCAGCGCCGTCGACGCGGTAATGCCGAGGAAGTTGGCGGGCACCAGCCCCTTGAGGAAATCGAGCCACGACCCGCTGGTCGCCGGTGCCTTTGCCGCGGCCGGATCGATCCCCGCATGCAGCCCCGGCTGGATGACGAGGCCGAGAACGATCCCGATGGTGACCGCGATCAGGGCGGTTACAGCGAACCAGAACAGGGTCCGCCATGCCAGCCGCGCGGCATTGTCGAGATCGCGCAGCGCCGCGATCGACGCGACGATCGCGGTGAAGACCAGAGGCGGAACTAGCGCCTTCAGCAGCTGGACGAAGATCTGCCCGATCGTGCGCAGCCCCTCCCCCAGCGCCGCACCCGCGACCTGATCCGGGCCAAGCGCCCGCGCGGCGAGCCCGAGCAGCAGCCCGAGCGCCATGCCCGCGAGCACCTGGACCCCGAACGACGGCAGCCGCCGCCGGGCACCGGCCGCCGTCACGTTGCTCACCAGCTCAGCCCGACCCGGGCGTAGAGGTAACGGCCGCCGAAGCCGAAGGGCGAATAATAGGGGAAGGCGACCACGCCGGTGGTGTTCTGGCTCGCCAGCGCCGCGTCGGGATAGACGTCGAACAGGTTGTTGACGCCGATCGCGAACTGCCCGCCCTTGACCGGCTGGTAACGCAGCTCGAGGTCGGTGACGACGTGGCGGCCGGTGTTGATGTCGGCCGTCGCGGTCGTGCCCGGCTGATTGACGTTGCCATAATAGGTGGCGCGCGCGGTGACGCCGATCCCGTCGAGCGACCAGTCGAGCGATCCGCTGACCTTCTCGCCCGGCGTGCCTTCTTCCAGCGTCAGGATGCGGCTGCGCGCGAACAGCACCGGCGCCGGGTTGATCGTCGCGGTCGAGGTCGGCACGCCGGTCACCTTGGTCTGGTTGATATTGCCCGCCAAAGTCAGGTCGAACTTGCCCGCGCTTTCGGTCGGGATGCGGTAATGCGCGACGACATCGACCCCGCGGACACGCGAACGCAGCCCGTTGATGAAGAAGCGCGCCGCCTGAACGTTGAACGGCGCCAGGATCGCCGCGACCTGCGGGCTGAAGCTCGCCTGGATATTCTCCGACAGGCCAAGCTGGTCGCGCAGCCGGATCTGATAGGCGTCGACGGTCAGGTCGAACCCGCCGCTGCGGATCACGGTGCCGACCGAGAAGTTGGTCGACTTTTCCGGCTCGAGCGGCTTGCCGCCCAGCGCCGCCGCGACCGGGCTGACCGACGGGAAGGTACCGGTCAGGATCGGCGATCCGTTCTGGATGACCGACGCGACCGAGGTGAAATATTGCTGCTGCAGGCTCGGCGCACGGAAGCCAGTCGATGCGGTGCCGCGCAGCGCCAGCCACGGGGTGACGTCGTAGCGCAGCGAAACCTTGCCGTTCGCGGTCTCGCCAAAATCCGAATAATGTTCGACGCGCCCGGCCAGACCGATCAGCAGCGCGTCGGTCAGCTGCGCCTCGAGATCGAGATAGGCGCTGGCCGCGCGGCGGCTGCGCTGGATCTCGTTGAGCGGGGAGAAACCGCCAAAGCCCTGCGCGCCCGGCGCCTGACCCGGAATCGCGCCGCTGGTGGGATAGCCATAGGAGGCAAGCTCGCCCGCCTCGATCTTGTAACCCTCGCGGCGGCCTTCCACGCCGAACGCGACGTTGAGCGATCCGAGCACGTCGAAGCTGCGCGCCACGTCGAGGCCGGCGACCCACTGATCATAGGCGATCGCGCCGTCGTAGAAGTTCGTGGGCGAGGCGTTGCCATAGGCATAGTTCGCCGAATCGCGCGTGTAGAAGTCGATGTCGTTGCGGCCGTAGCTGACGCTGAGATCGACATTCCACCCGCCCAGATCGCCCTTGAGGCCGAGCGCGGTGTTGAGGTTGCGCGACTTGGTGTTGATGACCGGCAGGAAGCCGTCGGGCCAGATGCCCGAAACGGCGCCCGCCGCCGCGGGCAGGCGCGGGAATGCGACGCTGCGGCTGTCGCGGTCCTGATAGCCGGCCCAGCCATAGAGGTTCCAGTTGTCGGAAATGCTCGTGCCCGCGTTGACGAAGCCGGTGAACTGTTCGACGCGCGGGTCGCCGAAGCGGCCGGTGATGCGGGTCGGCGTGACGCGCGGGTCATAGTCGGCGCGGTTGGTCGCCTCGCGCTTCAGATACTCGCCCGAAACGGTGACGAAGCCGTCGCTGCCGAAGCCGAAGCCCTGCCACGCGCTGGCGGTGATCGACGGTTCGCCGGTGGTGCTGCGCGATCCGCGCGCGGTCTCGATATCGGTATTGTAGAAGCCGTAGGTCAGCGTCGCGCCGCCGCCCAACCGCGCCTCACGCAGGCGCAGGTTGATGACGCCCGCAATCGCGTCCGATCCATATTGCGCCGAAGCGCCGTCGCGCAGCACCTCGATCCGGTCGAGCGCCGCCGTCGGAATGGTGTTGAGATCGACCGCCGAGGAACCGCGGCCGACTGAACCGTTGGTGTTGAGCAGCGCCGAGCTGTTGGCGCGCACGCCATTGACCAGCACCAGCGTCTGGTCGGGCTGGAGTCCGCGCAGCGTGGCGGGGCGGATCGCGTCGGTGCCGTCGACCGCCGAGGGGCGCGGGAAATCGATCGACGGGGCGACCGCGGCAAGCGCGGCGCCAAGCTCGGTCGTCCCCTGATTGCGCAGCGTATTGCCGCCGAGCACGTCGACCGGCGACGCGGTATCGAGCCGCGAGCGGCCGGTGGCGCGCGTGCCGGTCACGACGATCTCGTCGCCGCCGCCCGCCTGCTCGGCCGGCGCCGCGCCTTCCGGCTCCTGAGCCGTGGCATAGGCAGGCGCACCCGCCACCAAAGCGACGGTCGCGGCGAGGTGGAACTTGAACGGCACGTTACGCATGGGAACCCCTTTCGATGAGGGGCCTGAAATCATACTTCGATGATGGGATTTGAAGCCTAGAAAAGATGTCCGGCTGTCAATGGGAGCTATGCCGTGGCGATGCCCGCCTGCGGAAAATCGCGACGGTGCTCCGATATTTCAAGGGGGTGGCGGAGCGGGAGGAATCCCAAGATACGCTTTAGCCAATTGATTTCACACAGGATTTCCTTGTCGCGGCACCAGCTACCCCACAATTCCCCCCCCACTTGGGGTGAGATTATATGGCGTGGTACGACACGGCACGTCGGCTTAGCGCCCTCTAAGCGGTCATTTAGCCTTCCCGCATTCAACCCCAAAAGCTGCCATCCGTCGGCCGAGCAAGAGCTCTTTCCTCCAGCGCCCGAACCAACGAGCGCAATATGCGTTCAGCAGATGCGACAAGATTTCTAGCGTCGCGGGCAGAGGCGGAGCCGCTAGCGCGCCTCCTGCATCGAGGGTTTGAGCATGACCGAAACTCTGGATCCGGCATCTGCCATCCTGACTTGGATCAGCGACACATCCGTACCTTGTATCACCCTTGACGAAGCAGGGCGCATCAACGGCATTCGAAGCTTCGACCGGGTGCCCATGGGGATCGGTATCGTTACGGTCACCGAGGACGGGTACGCACCACTCCTGTGCGAGGGCGAGATCGCCTTGTATGACGAGCAATGGCTCGGCAGGAACGCCTTGTGCGAGGGCCTGTATTGCATCGAGTATCAGTCCACGCAGAGCGGCTTGCCGCGCCGGGATTTTGCCGAGCGTTTCGCGGCGGATGACGACACCGCGCGCCTGCTGATATGCCGCCGCGTCGTCGAGCTACGCCGATACCCGCGCAATCCGACGCAATGGATAACATTGCCGCTAGCCAGAACCGGACCAGATGAGGAGGCTCGCACATTCGTCTGCATCGACGGCCCCTATGAGGATTATCATATCCTCTCCAAACTGGCCGGGCGTGTCATCGGGGTCTATCGCCCCGCGCCAGTTGCCATGGATCGCTGAGCATGGCTCAGCTTCCCCCGCACATCGCTGGCGCCGACGAGCCGCTACCACTCCTTTCCGATCGATCCTGGGAGGGCCCGGACATGGCTGCGGCGTTGCCGATCGAAATGATGCTCGGCCTCCTGCGCACCGTGCGCGGCAGCCCACTCGCCTATGTGAAGCTTTGGCAATCGCTGGTTCGCTCCATCGGCGGCTCGATCGGACTTACCATCTCGCGCGATGGCGAGGATGAACTCGGTATTTGCCTACCCTGTGATGCACAGATCCGGCATCGCTCTCGCTGGCTGCACTATCTGGTTGAGGATCTCCACCGTGACCCTGAGCATCGCGATCTGATGGTCACTATGCTCCTTGCTCAAGGGCGCTATGCCGACAACCGGCCGGCGGAGTCGCGGGCCATCACCCACGCGGTCCGCGATTTCCTGCAAGTGGGTGGCAGGATCCTCATCGATCCCAAAGGAGAGCTTGACGAAGGCGGTGGATTGCCGCGTGCTTTCACCAACGGCTCGGATGCGCAGGCGGCAGAGTGTATCCGCGCATCGAAAGCCTACCTCGCGGTTCGGCGGCGCTGGCGCTCCGAAATCCAGATCCGCCGCGCCGTTCAGATGCTCGGCAGGCGAACGGCCAATGGGTGGACGGTGCTTGAACGGTTGGCGTGACCGAGACCGACTTTGCGGCCGGCCGTTCAATCCTGCTTGTCCACGAAGGACCCGTCTGCATCGATCCCGAGCGTGATCAGAACCTCTCGGCGTCCCTGGGGCGCTTGTGGATCTTCGAGGCTCGTCCTGAGCATTATTCGACCGCCATCGATACCCTTGTGGTGGAAATCGACGAGACGCTCGACATCGCCTTCACTGAACGCCGCCTCGATCTCGTTCCAGTCGAAGTCCTTGGGATAGGCGCGCCCGGCCCGGATCGCCTCGACAACGAGTGCGGCACTTAGCCGCAGCGCAGCGAGCGACGGTCTCGCCGCGCCTGCGAACAATTGCTTGTGCAATATATGCCAGATCCAGTTCGTTCCCGGCACCATCTGCGCAATGTCTTCTATCGCGATGTGCAGGAACTGGCCGCGATTGCCGATCAGCAGTTCCTCGCGTCGCGGCTGTACATGGACGACGACAAGCGGCGCGCGGGCTAGGCCGGGGGTGTGGGCCGACCAGTCTTCGTCCGGTCCCGGATGGCTGCCATCCACCAGCGTGATGTTGAAGCGGCGATCGCTGGTGCCTATCGTCAGATAGCGCTCCTGGCGCTCAAATATCCGCCATCCGCGCAGTTCCAGCAGTCCGGCAAGGGCGTCCATCAACGCGCGGTAATGGCTATCCGCCCCCTCGTAACGGTGCGTGCGCTCGACCAGCAGCAGCAATGCCGATGGCCGCTTGAAGCGGCGCACATCGTCAAGCGGCTCGATCAGGTCGAAGAGCGGCGCCAGCAAATGCCTGCTTTCCGCGAGGGTCGTCGCCGACAGGCTTTGGCCATAAAGTTGGCCCCGCCCATGGAGCGCCGCGCCCGCCCGGATCGCGCGGGTCGCAAGGCGGCACACGATCGTCATGAGGTCCTGTTCGAGCCGAACCGGCTCGCGCATGAGCAGGAGATGGGGAGCGGGGCCGAAGATCCGGGGGACTTTCGCGCGCCCGCGATGGTCGAGGAACATATTGATCAATGGCGCGATCAACTGCACCGGGTCCCGTCTCCGAACCGTGCTGGTTGCGAATGGCGCGAAGAAGCTGACCGTGGGCAACTGCGTCTTGGACTGAAACTCCAGGTCGCGGATCAGTGGCGTAGCCGAACTGGACAGTGAAACGAGCACCGTGGTGCCCTGGTCCAGCTGATCGCCGGCTTCGACCAACTGCCGCCATTCCGTCTGGGCCGCCAAGGCTATGGTCGCCGTGGCCCCCGTTCTGCGGTTGCGGTTCGGCCGGAAATGGTCGATGCCCACCACCTCGACGCCTAAGGCGCGCCATCGCTCGTGATCGATCAGCCCGACCTGGACGCGTCCGACCAGCACGACGATCAGGGCAGTCGGCTTGGACTCTTCCGATATGGATGCGCGAGGCTCCTCCAGGTGGACTGCGATATCGCGACGAAACAGTTCGGGAAGGTCGTCGGCAAGCGCCCGATAGGCATCGTTCAGCAGTGCCCCGAGCCCGGTTGTGAATGCAGGGACGGTTACCCGGACGTGATCGTCCCGCAATCGGGCGCGGAACGACGGACGCGGGTCGCGCAGCCACTCATGTTTTTCTTCCCCAGACCCGAGCGCTTCGCTCGATAGCGCTCTTCGCAGCGCGGGCTCAAGGATCGCCCGGTCGCGCCAATGATCCGCTCCGGCAACGTCGATCTCGCGATAGCTGTTGAATGCGCGCCAGTAAGTCTCGCGTTTCGCCTGGGTGAGGTCGAGCGTGTCGACGAGTTCGAATTGCAGCAACGGATAGCCCGCAAGTGCGCCTTGCGTGACGCGCGCATCCATTGCCGCGCGAAACGCCGGCCAGTGCAGCACTTGTGGAGATTCGCCGGGAAAGGCGAACGCCCAAAGGCTGTCGCCGCCGGTCTCGATCGGATATTCCTGCGCGAGCAGATCGACATCGCGCTCGGGCCAGGGCACCGCCATGAAGCCGGTGACGAGACCATCTTCGCCGACAATCTGGATATAACTCTGATTGTCGCCCTGAGATCCGGACAACAAAGGCTGCAGGAAGCCCGGTTGGCCGGGGGTAGGGTTGAAGAGCGCGACCGCTCTTGCCTGGTTGATCGGGCTCATAGCCATTTGCGATCCTCCAGGAAGCGCTCAACCTCGCCGAACAACCTGCCCGCGGTTTCGGCCGGGTTGAACATACGGGTCAGACGGTAGCCGCGCGGTTCCGCTCCCCAAGCCGCAACCATTGCCTTGACCTTGGGATCGTCGAAGATCTGGTTTGGGCCGATGAGCGCTAGCACCTCGCCTGCGAGCGACAGCGTCTCGGCGAGCTGTACTTCGATCGCACCACAGCGATCATCGAACGTCTCGGCCAGACCGTCCGTGATGAGCTGATAGTAGGAGCGAACCACATTCTGGGTGACCGGGAAGCTGCGCGGCTGGATCGGCTCCATGGTGAAATAGCGCTCGAGCGATTCGTAAAAGGCCCCGATGATCCGAAGCGGATGGACACCCTTATCGAGCTCGAAGTCGCCAAGCTCCAGGCTGTCATGGAAGGCGCTAGCATAGCGCGCGAAGCCGCCGCTGTCGAACGGCAGGACCCGGCGAGCGCTGGCAATGACGTCGTCGCGAAGCACCAGGCAGATTCGCGCATAGTCAAGGTTCGAGGTGGCCTCGCCATCCCATGCCCGGCGATAGGAGGGTCGGCCATAGAATAGGTAGATCAGCTTCTCACCGAACACGTCGCACATGCGCGGTTCGAGCTTTTCCGATTGAACCAGGCTAGCGAGGCGTGCGCAATCGGTGACGTGCGTCAAACCAAGCTGACCCGCGAGCGGTGCCGCACTTTGTATGAAGGTTCGGAACTGATCACTTGCCATCCAGTCAGCATAGGCAGGCGTTGTTTATGGGCAACCTAGCGTCTTGACCGCTTTGGTCAGATTTTGCCTCGTCGCTTACGGCGTCTCCGCTATGGCATGCTTGAAGAGGAGGCTGGTTGCGGCTCGCGTTTTAGCCCGACGCGGACGCCGCGTAGCCCTCGCGCCGTGCCTTCGATTTCAGGTTTTGGACCAATTTTGTCTCGGTGTGCCGGACCAGGTGTGGCACTACTTTATAAAATGAAGTCGGGGGAAGTATGGAGTGGAAGGCGCACGGCTACCGGGTGGGATCTTCAATTGAGACCTTCGACGACATCCCGACAAACGCCGATGAGCTCGATCAGTTCGTGGCGCTACACCGTCGCCGGATCGAACCCTGGCTGTCAGCGGTATTCCAGGCGGAGCATCTCAATCTGCTGCTTGGCAGTGGATTCACGACATCTGTCGCGTTCGCGGCTGGGGTAGGTGCGACGGGAATGGATGTGGCCGATGGTACTTCGGCTCACGCCAAGGCCATCATGGATCATGCCACCGCCAGCGCCAAGAAGATGGGACGCGGTGAAGCCAATATTGAGGATCAGCTGCGGAGCGCAATCGCCGTTCTGGACGGGCTCGACATCATCGACGAAGAGGCCGCGAAAGCTGTCCGTGCCGACATCAATAAGGCGATCGAGACTTTTCTCTATTCGCTGCTTGCCACCGAACGGGGCATTGCCGATGCGGATAGCGCGCCGGCATCCGCAATGCTCCAGTCCTTTCTTCTGAGCTTTGCTAGCCGTGCGGCGTCGCGCGAACGCCTGCACGTCTTCACCACCAACTACGACCGGCTGATCGAATGCGGTTGCGACGACGCTGGCCTGCGCATCATCGATCGGTTCGTGGGCACGCTCCGCCCGCTGTTTCGTAACACCCGCATCGAGCTGGACTATCACTACAACCCGCCAGGTATCCGCGGTGAACCGCGCTTTATGGAAGGTGTCGTCCGCCTGACAAAGCTCCACGGCAGCCTCGACTGGCGCTTCGATAAAGGAACGCGGCGCATCTATCGCGCCGAAACCCCCTTTGGTGCGGCGGAGGATCATCCGAGCCTTCCGGAATCCCCGGTCGATACCGTGATGATCTATCC
>DATIGZ010000437.1:0-7147 GCA_035481255.1 Sphingomonas sp.
GCATGTAGGTGCCATTCAGCACCGCCCCGACGGCGAGAAGGATGGCGAGCGAGAGACAAGTCAGTCTGAGCATCTTGCCCTCCTATTTCTTCGGCGGCGGGGGAACGTTGGCGAGCCACCAGTCGAAGCTGGTGGCGCCCATGCGCGCGTCGCTGCCCGGCATCAGTGAATTGTCGTCCAGCGTGATACCGAAATAGGGCACTTCGGGATCGACGATCACGCGGCGCGGATCTTTGTCGTAGTCAAGGACGCGCGTGACCGCCTCGTCGATGCGGAAGCTCTCCGGGCCGGTCACCTCGAACATGGCGTTCGCGGGCTGGGCGAGCGCCGCGCCGGCGACCGCAGCCGCCACATCCTGAGCGGCCATCGGCCGGAAGCGCGCGCTGGACAGGTGAACCGTGTCCTCCTCGGCACCGGATTCGGCGATGCCGCGCAGGAATTCGAAGAACTGGGTGGCGCGGATCAGCGTCCAGGGCGTCGGGGAGGACCGGATGAGCTCCTCCTGCGCCAGCTTCGCGCGGAAATAGCCGCTGGCCTGCAACCGCTCGGTGCCGACGACCGAGAGCGCGACATGGTGGCGCACCCCGGCCTTCGCTTCGGCCTGCGCGATGTTCGTGCCCGCGGTCCTGAAGAAATCGATCGCGCGGTCGTCGAAGCTGGGCGAATTGGACACATCGACCACGACGTCCGCGCCCTCAAGCGCGCGATCGAGCCCTTCGCCGGTCAGCGTGTCGACGCCGGTGTTGGGCGCGGCGGCTACCGCCTCGTGCCCGTCACGCGCAAGCGATGCGACCACCTTCGAGCCGATCAGGCCGGTTCCGCCGATGACGACGATCTTCATGGAAGTACCTTTCACTAGTGTTGGGAAAAGCCGGTCATGCCGGCGCCAGCGACCGGCGCAGCCAGTCCTGGAAGCTGATGGAATCTGGTTCGACCTCCGCGCCGCCGGTCAGGGCTTCGCCGGTCATTCGCGCACCGAAGAAGGTCGCGTCGCCATCGGTAACGACCGGCCGGTAATCGTCCTTGGCCGTCAGGATCTGCTGGGCGAGCGAGGGCAGCTGATAGATGTTCGGCCCGGCCACTTCGACCACCGCATTCACCGGCGGACGCTGTAGCAGGCGCAGCAGCTCGGCGGCGGCGTCATCGGCGGCGATCGGCTGGATCCGGATGGACGGCACCCGAACGGCCTCCGCCGCGCGGTCCGCATCGAAGGCGTCATAGATATATTCGAAGAGCGGCGCCGAGCGCACGATCGTGAATGGGATGCCCGAGCGCGCGACCAGCGCTTCCTGCACATCCTTGGCGCGATAATAGCCGCCGGTGACCCGGCCCGTGCCGATCGCCGAGAAGACGATATGGTGCCGAACCTCCGCACGCTTCTCCGCGGCGAGCAGCGTCCGGCTCGACAGCTCGAAGAACCGCAGCATCTCCGCCGGGTCGGCATAGCCCGGGTTCGAGGCGTCGACGACCGCATCGGCTCCGTCGAGCACCGCGTCGAGGCCCGCGCCGGTGGTGGTGTCCACGCCGGTGGAGCGCGCCGCGGCGATCGCCGCGTGGCCCGCCTGGCCGAGCTGCTCGACGAGCTTCGACCCGACCAGCCCGGTTCCGCCGATCACCACGACCTTCATGAGCCACCTCCTCGTCCGGCGACACCAGTGCATCGCCAACCGGAGGAAACATCGCGGATCGGCCCTCGCGCCTCTATCGTCCGCAAGCATGCCCGGGCTTCGCCAAAGGGCAGGCGATCCTGATCTTAGGTGCAGGTCGTCTACATCCCCGCGCCGCGATGCGCCGCAGCGGTGTGCCGGTGCGGAAGGACGATCGCACCCTTCGGCCAGAGCCACCGCTGCGCAAGCCGGGCAGCGGCTGCACCTGCGCGCAATCGATCGCCGGGCGGCATCATTCTACCCGAGCCGGGACCATACAGCCTTTTCGAGGAGATTCCCCGTGCCAACAATCGTCACCAAGGATGCACACGAGCTCTATTACAAGGATTGGGGCGAAGGTCCCGTCGTCACCTTCTCGCATGGCTGGCCGCTCAATTCAGACGCCTGGGGCAACCAGATGCAGTTCCTGGCGGCGAACGGCTTTCGCGTGATCGCGCACGACCGGCGCGGCCATGGCCGATCGGCGCAGACCTCCACGCGCAATGACATGGACGGCTATGCCGACGACCTCGCCGCGCTGATCGAGGCGCTCGACCTGCGCGACATCACCATGGTCGGCCACTCCACCGGGGGCGGCGAGGTCGCGCGCTATATCGGCCGGCACGGCACCGGCCGCGTCGCCAAAGCCGTGCTGCTCGGCGCGGTGCCGCCGATCCTGCTGCGCACGCCCGACAACCCCCAGGGCCTGCCGATCGAGATCTTCGACGGCCTGCGCCACCAGATCCTGACGAACCGTTCGGAATTCTACCGCTCGTTCGCCCTGCCTTTCTTCGGCGCGAACCGCGAAGGTGCAAAGGTCCCCCAAAGCCTGCTCGACGAGTTCTGGCTGCTCAGCATGCAGGCAGGTCTCAAGAACGCGCATGACTGCATCAGGGCCTTCTCCGAAACCGACTTCACCGACGACCTCAGGAAGTTCGACATCCCGACGCTGATCGTCCACGGCGAGGACGACCAGATCGTGCCGATCCTGAATACCGCGCACAAATCCGCGCGGCTCATCTCCGGCGCGCAGGCGATCTATTACCCGCATGCACCGCACGGTCTGACAGCGACGCATGCCGATCGGTTCAACGCCGATCTGCTCGCGTTCCTGCGCGGTTAAGGCTCAATCCGGTTCGGCGGGCGGCAAGGTGACGACGAACACCGCGCCGCCCGCCGGATGGTTCGCGGCGGTGATCTTGCCGCCATGCGCGACGATGATCGATTGGCAGACCGCGAGACCGATGCCCATGCCATCCGGTTTCGTCGTGAAGAACCCGTCGAACACGCGATCTACAGGGTCCGCATCGATGCCCGGACCATCGTCGCGGATCGCGAAGCGGATCGATCCTTCCGCGATGGCGGTCTCAATCTCGATCCGGCCGCCTGCCGAACCGGACTGCGCAATGGCCTGCAAGCTGTTGACGAGCAGATTGACGAACACCTGCTGCAACTGCACCCGGTCGCCGCACACGCGTGGAAGCCCGGCCTCGAGCCTCGCCGACAACAGTATCGAGCGCGTCTCGAGGTCGTGATGCACGAAGAGCAGCGCCTCTTCGACCACCGCATTGAGATCAAGCGCGACCGGCTCTGGCAAATGCCGCGCCGCCATCCCGCGGATTCGCTGGACGATCTCGCTCGCATGCCGCGCGCTGTGGGCGATGCGCGCGGTCAACTGGCCGACCTTGTCGAGATTGGGCTCCTCGCGCACCAGCCAGCGCAAACTCGTCTCAGCATTCATCGCAATCGCCGACAGCGGCTGATTGACCTCGTGCGCGATCGAGCTGGCCAGCTCGCCCAGCGTCGCGATTCGCGCCGCGCGACTGTAATCCGCCTGCAGCTGCCGCAACTCTATCTCGGCATGCAGCCGTTCCGTGACATCCTCGAAGGTCAGCAAGGTCACGTCGAGGGTTTCGGGCGGCGCCGGAAAGGTCACCGACAGTTCGACATCGGCCAGCCGGCCGTCGAAGGTACGCAGCTTGATCAGCTCGACATGCCTGCGCCGCCCTTCGAAATGGGCGATCGCTACGTGCCGCGCGGCTTCAGGCGCTTCGGCGAAGACATAGGCGACCGGGCCGACCAGCTCGTCGGCACTCGCCGCACCGAACAGCTGGGCCGCGCCGTCATTGGCATCGGTCGCGCGCACGATCTCGCAGGCCGTTTCAATCAGCTCCGGATGCGCGTCCAGATAGGCCTCAATGTCGGTCACGCCTTCGGCCCGCAGCCGGTAGAACACCGCATCCATCGGCCGCGCATCGACTTGCAGGAAAGCACCGGGAAGGTGATGGATCAGCCGCCGGTAGCGCTGCTCGCTCGCGCGCACTGCCCAGAAGGACCGCTCGTCCGCCACCTCCCCGTCGACCGCGACCCACACCGTGTCCGGCGCCGCGCCACCGGGCGCGCCCCACACGGTCAGCGTAGCGTCGCGCAGCAGGAAGGAATTGATCCGCCTCGACTGCGCGGCGTGGTCCGGCCGGTCCGCCATGACGGCGGAGATCAGCTCCGCGAGGATCGTCCAGCTTTCGGGCGGTACGAAGCTGGCCACCGGCTGACCCACCATGATGTCGCGCGCAGCCGGGGATCCGACAAGTTCGAGACCGCGGACATTGACCTCGACGATCCGTGCACCGTGCAGCAGAGCAGCGACCCAGTCGGGCCATACCCCGCCGCCGGCTAACGTCTCGATCAGCAGGCGGACCTGAGACAGGTCGACTTGCCAACAAGCAGCGGAGTCAGATGCGACACCAGGCGGTAGGAGCGTCGCCACCGAGCGCTCGGTGCCTTCCTGCGCGTTACTCGCGATAGAAGAGGTGAGCCCGGTCACGTCAGCCCCATGACCGGTCGTCTGCCGGCCGGTTCGTCACTGTCCGCAGCGTCGCGAGCAATGCCGCATCGTCCACCGGCTTGGCGAACCAAGCAATTGCACCATTCTCGAACGCGCTCGAACGGATCGCCTCGTCGGTGCAGGAAGTGACGAAGATCACGGGCATCAACGACCCGGACGCACGCAGCCGGCGTTGCAATTCGAGTCCGTCGATCGCGGGCATCCGCACGTCGGTGACGACGCACGCATATTCCCGGATGCCGGCATCGATCAGGAAAGCCGCCGCGCCGTCGAACGTATAGGCGGCCAGCCCCTCCACCAACAGGAGGTCGAAAAGCGCCTCGCGAACGGCCTCATCGTCATCCACGATCGCGATTACCGACGGTTTCGGCAACGGGAGGGTCCTTTTCGACGCGGCCAGCACGGCCTTCCCCGGATGTCGCTGAAACGGGTACGGTTCGTAACCATACCATGGTCTAGGTCTGTTCCTGGCGCAGGTCTGCGGGCAGCAGGTCCCATGCGCGGATCAGCTCGCCCACCGTTCCCGCCTCCATCTTGCGCATGACGCTGCTGCGATGGAGCTTGACCGTGACCTCGCTGATGCCGAGCTCATAGGCGATCTGCTTGTTGAGCCGGCCGCGCGCCACGCGCTCCAGCACCTGGCGCTCACGCATGGTCAGCGTGGCATAGCGTTCGGCCTGCTCCTGCGCCCGCTGCGCATCGACGCGTTGCGAGACGTCGCGCTCGATGCCGGTCGTCACCGCGTCGAGCAGCGATTGATCGCGAACCGGCTTGGTCAGGAAATCGACCGCGCCGGCCTTCATCGCCTGCACCGACATCGGGATGTCGCCATGGCCGGTGAGGAAGACGATCGGCTTGGCATTGCCCGCCGCGGCGAGATGCTGCTGTAGATCGAGCCCGCTCGCGCCCGGCATGCGCACGTCAAGGACGAGGCAGCCCGGCCGCGCGGGGAAATCCGCCCCCAGCAAATCGCGCGTCGAGGCGAAGCCGACGGCGTCGATCCCGACCGAAAGCATCAACTCCTCAATCGAGGTACGGACGTCGGGGTCGTCGTCGACGACGAGCACCAGCGGGCGCTCGCGCGGATCGAGGGAGCTTGCACGCCCCCTCCCCTCACGATTCGAAGGCAATTCCTGATTCATCGTGCTTCTCCGGACTATGTCGGCTGGAGACGGCCCACCGTTCCACGGGGGCCAGCCGGATGGAATCCCAAGGAAGGCTAGCTGACGTCTCCTCGTTCCGGGGAACGCGGTTCCACCCGAATGACGCGTCGTCCGAAGCGATGCGCGTCGATCGAGTATGCGCCGGGACCGAGCAGCACGAGCGCACCGGCGCAACCCGCCGCGCTCAGCAGAAACAGAGCGTCCTGACCGTATGCGTCGAACAGATCGACAGCCAGCGCCACGGTCAGCAGAAACGCCGCCCCACGCGCGCCCATCCCCGCGACAAGCGCAATCGTAAGCAAGGCCAAGACAATTCCCGCCAGCCATGCGTTCGGGAACGACGGCAACAGCGGCGATATCGAGGGAAACACGATCAAGGCGCAGGACAGCCGCAGGAGCAGCAGCGCCGCGCCGGCGACACCATCGGGATAACGCAGGATAAGTTTTGGCACGGTCCTGCGATAGCCTTCCCACGGGCCTGGGCCAGCCTTCGCCCGGGGATGTTCCGATCCCCCGTTCGGGGGTAGCATCTGCGCCTCACCCCGGCGATTGGGCGCGTTGCTCGACGCGTAACGGATACGGGGCGGAGACACGGTCGGAGTTGCGGAAACGGCGATGCAGCTGATCAGGGCGCTTCTTGTCGCGGCCATGCTGCACGCAACCGGCGCGGCTGCAATGCCCGAACGCGGCTTCGCGCAGTACACGCATCAGCGCTGGAGCGACGAATTCGATGCACCGCGCCCAATCTATGCGCTGGCGCAGGACCAGCGCGGTTATCTCTGGGTCGCAGCGGCCACCGGAATCTTCCGCTTCGATGGCATCCGTTTCGAGCTGGTCAGCGCGGGGATCGATCTCATCCTTCACGGCCCCCCATCCGCGCTGCTCGCCCGGCGCAACGGCGAGGTCTGGATCAATTTCGAGCGTTCGCGACGCTTTGCAGTCTATAGCAACGGCCGGCTGCGCTTTCTCCGCGCCCCACCTGCGCCGCACCGGGTGGCGGCGATGCACGAGACGCGCGACGGCACGATCTGGATACTCACCGAACGCATCGGGCTGCCGCTGATGCGCTTCCGCGACGGCACATGGACCAGCTTCGGGACCGACGCCGGCGCCCCGCTCGACAATCCGTTCAGCATGGTCGTCACCGGCGACGGCACCGTCTGGATCTCCTTCACCGGCTCGATCGCGCGGCTGCGTCCCGGCGCGCATCGCTTCGAATTCATACGGCGCGAGCGCGGCACTCTTGGACGGCTCTCGCTGGACCCGCAGGAACGGGTCTGGGTAAGCGAGCGCAACGGAACCTATCCGATCACCGGTCCGGGCGGACGCGGGAGCCCGCCGCCCCTGCGCCATGCCTATGCCACCGACGCCGCCCAGATCCGCGGCTGGCCGCTGTTCGACCGCCAGGGAAATCTCTGGATCGCCACTTACTATGACGGGCTCCAACGCGTGGCGCACCCCGACCCGCGCGGCGCCGCCTCGGCGGCCGAGGC
>DATIGZ010000438.1:0-5378 GCA_035481255.1 Sphingomonas sp.
ATCGGGATCGGGCTGCGATAGCCGTCGAGATCGGCCTCGCTTCCGCGCGCGAGCGGTTGTTCGAGCAGCTTCACATCGGCATCGGCGAGCGCGGCGATCAGCCGGTCGAGCTCGGCGATGGTAAAGCCCTGATTGGCATCGACGCCGATCCAGCAATCGGGCCGCGCCGCGCGCACCGCATCGACGCGCGCGATGTCGAGATCGAGGTCGCCGGTCAGCTTGAGCTTCAGCGCGCGCGCCTGCGCGAAGTCGCGTGCGCCCGCCGCCATCACATCGGGGTCGTCGGCGCCGAGCGTGAAGGTCGTGCGCAGCGGGCGTGGTTCGGGCAAATCCGCCAGCTCATGCACCGGCGTTCCGCTGCGCCGCGCGCCAAGCTCCCACAGCGCACAATCGATCGCGTTGCGCGCCCCGCCGGCGGGCAAAAGGCTCTGCAACCCGTCGCGCGTGATCCCCGCCTCGACAGCGGCCCGCGCGCCCTCGATCGCCGCAGTCATCGCCGCAACGTCGTCGCCGAGATAGTATACGCCGGCTGCCTCGCCCCGTCCGCTATGGGTGCCGTCCGACAGGGTCACGACGACAACCGGCGCCTCGGTGAAGACATGACCCGAAATGCGGAACGGTTTGGCGAGCGGAAGGCTCTCCACCGCGTAATCGAGCGTCACCGTCATGCTCCGGCCACCCCACCGCAGCCGTGGCGAAGCACCTTGCCAGCCTTGGCGCCGCTATGCTTGCCGTCGGCGAAGGTGACGACGCCGTTGACGATCACGGTCTCGATCCCCGTGGGCGAGGCGGTCGGCTTGTCCCAGCTCGCGCCATCGTCGAGCGTGTCGAGATCGAAGACGACGATGTCGGCGCGCATTCCGTCCCGGATCAGCCCGCGATCGGTAAGCCCCATGCGCTGCGCGGGCCAGCCGGTCATCTTGCGCACCGCATCCTCGAGCGACAGAACCGGGCGGCGCTTCACATATTCGGCGATGATGCGCGGGAAGGTGCCATAGGCGCGCGGGTGCGGCAGGCCGAGCGCGTCCATCTCGCCGAATTTCTCCGACGCGGCGGCATCGCTGCCGATGCTGACCCACGGCTGCTTGAGCGCGGTCTCGATGTCCTTCTCGCTCATCATGAAATAGAGCGCGACCGAACGGTTGGGCAGGCCTTCGAGCAGAATATCCCATGCGACATCGGCAGGGTCGCGCTTCAGCGCGGCGCCGATCTCGGCGAGGCTCTTGCCGTGATACGGCCGGTATTTGTCGCTGAAGCTGTTGGCGAGGCGGACGTTCTGGAACCCGCCCGAGGCATGGACGAGGTTCGACCAGCCCGGCATCGATCCCGCCGCGACCTCCTTCTTCATCCGCTCGCGCAGCTTGGGATCGCGGAGCCGCTCGATCCCCTTCTGGACGCCGTCCGCCCACACCCAGCTCGGCGCGATGATCTCAAGCCCCGTGCCGCCGGCGGTATAGGGATAGAGGTCAGCCGCGACATCGCCCCCGCGCGCCCGCGCCGCGTTGATCGCCGCCAGCGCCTGCGGCATCAATTTGCCCCAGCCGGGCGCATAGGCGCCCTTGAGGTGGAAGATCTCCACCTTGACCCCGCCCTTCTCGCCGATCTCGATCGCTTCCTCGACCGCCTTGACGAGACCTTCGCTCTCGTCGCGCATGTGCGTGGCGTAGAAGCCGTCGCATTGCGCCGCGACCTTTGCCAGCGTGACAAGGTCGGACGTCGTCTGGAAGCTGCTCGGCGGGTAGATCAGCGCGCTGGTGATGCCGAATGCGCCATTGTGCATCGCGAGCTTGACCTCGCGGCCCATCTCCTCGAGCTGCGCGGCAGTCGGCGATCCGGCACCGTCGCCCATCACCTTCATCCGCGCCTGAGTGGCGGAGTAGTAGGTGCCGAAATTGACCGAGATGCCCTGCTGCTCGAGCTTGCCGAAATAGGCCGGAATCTCGGCGGCAGGCACCGGCGTGCCGCCCTCGCCCGCGATCACCGTGGTTACGCCCATGCGCAGCTTGTTCTCGGCCGCCCCGTTCTTGAGCAGGACGCCGCCGGACTGGTCCATCATGTCGATGAAGCCGGGCGAGACGTAGCGGTCGCGCGCGTCGATTTCCCTGGCGCCGCGGCCCGAGACCTGACCGATACGAACCACGCGGCCGTCCTTCACCGCGACATCGGCGCGGACCCATGGGCTGCCCGCGCCGTCGAGCACACGCCCGCCCCGGATCACGATGTCGTATTCGGGCGCGGGCGCGTTCGCGACCAGCAGCAGCGAGAGGGCGCCGAACAGGATCTTACGCTTCATCATTCCATCTCCCTGCCGGCGCTCCGGCAACACTGTTACTGGCTGGCGGCTGGCTTCTTCGCGCCATCGGCGCGGACTTCGCCGACCACCTCGCGAACGGCGGCTATGACGAGGTCGGGCCGGTCGATCTGGATGTAGTGGCCGGCATCGGGCACGGTCTGCTGGCGGCCGCGCGTCGAAAGCGCGGTCTGCTCGGCGCCGAGTTGCTTCCATTCGGCCTTGAACCGCGCGCCGTCCGACGCCTGAATCCCCAGCCCCTTGAGCTCGGCCGGCTTGAAAGGCGCCATCGCGGTCAGCGCGATCAGCGGCCGGTTTCCAAGGCTGCGAACCGCGCGGGCGTCGTCCATCGTGGCGTCGAACCCGTCGAGTTCGGAGGTCGCCCCCACCACCGAGCTGCTGGCATATGCCGCCAGCTTCGCCGTGGCGTCCTTAGGCAGTTTCCCCTGCCCCGCATTGGCCATCGCGAACCGCACCGCACCCGTCCATGCCAGCCGCGTCGCGGTGTGCATGATCCACGCGACCTGTCCCGGATGCGCGTCGGTGTTCGCGACCTTGCCGAGCCGGGCAACCTGATCGGGATGCGAGGTGTCGACCAGCACCAGCCCGGCGACCTGATCGCCATATTTGCCGGTATAGGCCCGCACATAAGGCCCGCCGATCGAATGGCCGACCAGCACCAGCGGATCGGTGATGCCGGCCCCCTTCAGCAGCGCATGAAGATCGTCGGCCACGGCCGCAGCATGCTGCGGTGTGGTCTTGGGATCGCTCCACATGATCCCCGCGCGATCATAGGCGCAGGCGCGCGTCGTCTGGGCGATCTTGTCGTGCACCAGCGTCCAGTCGATCGTACCGCCGGTGCCCAGCCCGGATTCGAACACGACCGTCGGCGACCCCGTGCCGCGGCAGTCGATGTGCATCTTGCGCCCGCCGACATCGACCAGCTTGCCGCGCGGCGGATAGTTCGCCTGTGCGTTGCGGCGGCCCAGCGCCTCGTAGATCGCGCCGATCACCACGATCAGCAGCAACAGCGCCAGCAGGCCGAGCAGGATGCGCTTCACCCAGCGTAGCACCCGCCGCCAGCCGCCCGGCTTGCCGGTCGCCGCTCCCGCGCTCATGCGAGGCAGGCGTCCACGAGGCGGTCGAACATCTCGCCGCCGCGAATGGGATCGGCGACCGGCAGACCCAGCCGCTCGCTTTCGGCCTTCATCAGCGCCGCCGCCGCTTCGGCATCCATATGCGCGGTGTTGAACGACACGCCTGCGCAGCGGATCGCCGGGTTGGTCCGCGCGCCGAGGCGCAGGTTGAGGTCGATCGTCTCTTCGATGCTCGGCAAGCTGTAGCCGGGCAGGCCCATCACCTCGGTGCGGCCGGGTTCGTGGCAGACGACGACGACGTCCGGCTGGCTGCCATGGAGCAGCCCGAGCGAGACCGCCGCATAAGCGGGGTGAAAGAGCGATCCCTGCCCCTCGATCACGTCCCAATGGTCCGGCGCGGCATCGGGGCTCACCGTCTCCGCTGCGCCCGCTTCGAAATCGGAGACCACGGCGTCCATCGGGATGCCGCCGCCGGCGATCATGATGCCGGTCTGGCCGGTTGCCCGGAAATCGGCATCGACGCCCCGCGCGGCCAAGGCCCTCGCAATCGCCAGCGCCGTGTATTTCTTCCCCAGCGCGCAGTCGGTCCCGACGGTGAGCAGGCGTTTCCCCGTCCGCTTGCGCCCCGAGCCGACCGGCAATCCGCGAGGCGGATGACGGACGTCGATCAACTGCCGGCCGAGGCGCTGTGCCCGCTCGGCCAACCCGGGCAGATCGGCGAGCCGCATGTGCATCCCGCTGACGATGTCGAGCCCGGCATCGAGCGCTTCGACCAGCGCCGGAATCCAGCTTTCGGCAATGACGCCGCCGCTATTCGCGACGCCGATCAGCAGCGATCGCGCGCCGCGCGCCCGCGCCTCCGCCGGCGTGAGCTGTTCCAGACCGGCACTGATTTTCGCGCCCGGCAGGGCATATTCGCCAACGCATTTTTCAGGCGCCCAGTCGCGCAATCCGAACGCCGTCTTCGCATAGCCGCGTTCGGTCGTATCGCCGAGAAAGAGCAGATAGGGCTGCGGCAGGATCAATGACCCCGCACTCACATCAAGAGAGGTTTGGATGTTCACATATCACCCTATTCGGCTATTTTGATCCTGATTAGGTGGTAATTTTCTATTTTGAAAATTTCAACAACATTCGGCGCCCGGCAACCTGGGCGGATCAGAACGCGGTGCCGTAGCCGATGAGATGGAAAACGGTCGCGATCCACAACAGCACGATTGCGCTCATCACCAGCACCACGCTCCAGACACTGCGGAGCTTGCCCGGCGCGCCCTTCCAGACCAGCCAAAGATGCCAGGCCGCGGTAGCAAGCAGCGCGATGAGGATGAGCGGTGTCGCGATCCTCAGCGCGATCAGCGTCCCGTCGAGTTCGCCGTTCAACGACGAGAAGTCCGACAGCAGCGCAGACGCGAAAACCGGCCAGGCGATCATGACCGCCACCGCCAGCCCCGCGAACGCGCGCGTCAGACGATAGGCCCGCCATTCCGCGACGCTGCGCGCCGGCCGAGCCCCATAGTGCCGCCGGACCAGCGCGGCGATCGGCCAGAACAGCGCGGTCAGCGTCAACGCGGCGAGACTGGCGAGCAGCGCAGGCGTCAGCCAGGCGCTGGAGCTGTACCAGGGAACGGGCTCGAAGAGCATGAAGGGGGACGAGGAATCGATCCCGAACCGGACGACGCGACCATTCTCAACCTTGGCCGCCAGTCGCATCTTTCCACCCGCCTCGCGCCAGACGAAGGGGGCGATCTCGACCCATTTGCGGGGAGCGCCGCCAATGTCCTGCGCCGCGCTGAAGACAAGACCACCCTCGGTATCGAGCGCCACCTTGTACTGACCGCCAAGCTCCGCCGCCTTGAGGAAGCTCGTCTCCAGCCGCCGGGTCTTGTTGTAGGTTCCGGCCATCATCCGCGCATGCTCGCGCGCCGTGGCGGGATCGACCCGGCCGTCACGCAAGACCGCGGGGAAGTAGCGATCGGCAAAGGCTTCGAACA
>DATIGZ010000439.1:0-2968 GCA_035481255.1 Sphingomonas sp.
GGCCTGGACGACCGCGAGCGCGGCAAGGACGAGGCCCGCGCGCCGCGGCTTCAGCCGGTAAAGGATGCGGATGCCGGCGAACACCAGCACATAGGCGACCGGCCAGAACAGCCGACCCGACGCGCGCACCGCATCGAGCGCGACGGCGAGGCCATGGGGCAACGGGTAACGCGGCAGTCGCTGGCCGGCGAAATCGGGATAGGTGCTGATCGCGAGCAGGGTGAGCGCGATCAGCGCGGGGATCAGCCATTTGAGCCGCGCGAGGCTGTCGGGCGAATCCTGTACCGGGCGCGGCAGACGGCCGGACAGAATAGCGGCAAGCGGGAGCAGGATCAGCAGGCCGAGGCCAAGATACTGGTATCCCTCAAACCCGCGGCCGGGACGCTGCTCGATCGCGGGCAGGAAGGTCGAATGCCCCGCGATTCCCGGATTCCATAGCGCGTCGAGCGGCATCGCGAAGGCGCCATAATTGCCCGACGGCCAATGCGGTTCGAATACGCCGAGGCTCCAGGCGATGACGCCGACCATGACGAGGATCGCGGCGCATTCGGCGAAGAGGCGGGGCGCCCCTCTACGGTCGTGCCACAGCCGTTCGAGCATCGCGCTCGCCCAGATCGCGCCGACCATCACCAGCAGATAGGAATGGATGAAGGCGGTGAGCGCGATCAGCACCGCCCAACCCTTGTTCGACGCCGCCTTTGCCGGATCGGTGAAGCGCCACAGCGACCACAGGATCAGCCAGTGCGCCATCAAATTCACATGAACGACGCGGTTGAACAGCGTGGGCAGTGCCGCGAGCAGCAGCACGCCGCACCATAGGGCGATTTCGTTGGGCGCATGGCGGCGGAGTAGTTTCCACGCGAAGAAGAGCTGCAGGAACAGGCAGGCGAGCAGCCACCAGCCGATCACCTGCGCATCGGCGGGAAGCAGGCCGCGAAACGGGAAGACGAGCGCCGACAGCAGCGGGTTGCTGTCGGTGAACAACAGCCCGGTCCCCTCCGGTGCGTTGAGCAGGCCGGTGCGCAGGAAACCGGGCGCGGGATCATGCAGCCATGCGTGGAGACCGAGCGCATTCTCGCCATTGTCGGTGCCGCGCAGCAGCCAGGCGGCATTGGAGATGTCGAGGATCTGCCAGTGGAAGAAGGCGGAGAACAACGCGAGCGCAAGCGCGCCGAGCACCGCGAACGGCGCGACCCGATCGCGCCTGATGGCAAAATCCCCCCTCATCGCTTCCTTCACAGCACCTTGAGCCCCAGCTCGTCCAGTAGCAGCGCGGCCTGATCGCGCGAAATGACCGCGCCGCGGAAACGGCCGGCATCGGCGATGCGCAACCCGCCAAGGTCGGCGCCGCGCAGATCGGCACCCTCGAACCGCGCGCCTTCGACCAGCGCTTCGCGCAGGCTGGACTCCTCGAACGTCGCGAGACGGAAGTCGCATTCGCGCAGATCGGCCTGCGAGAGGTCGATTCGCCGCAGCGTCGCCTTGCGGAAGTCGTGTTTGCGCAGTCTGGCGCCGATCAGCAGCGTTTCCTCGAAATGCACCTCGACCGCCTTGAGGTCGCAAAGGTCAGCGCCGGTGAGTTTGCACCCGGAGAAACGCGCGCCTTCGAGCGCCGCGCGCTTGAACGAGGCGTTGTTGAAATCGCTGGCGGCGAAGACCGCCTCGCCAAGGTCGCTGGCGACGAAGCCGGCAAAGGCGCCGCGGCACGATTGCCAGCGTGTCCCTTCCAGCCTTGCGCCGCCCAGATCGGTACGGCGCAGATTGCACCGTTCGAACGACCAGCCGGACAGGTCGAGGCGCGAGAGATCGGCTTCCTCGAGATCGCAGTCGATCAGCGCCGTGCCGCCGGGCAACGCCGCGACATCGGCGCGGGTGAGCGCGCGATCGCGGACCGGCGGAGCATCGGAAGGCGCGCGCATCGCCGGTTGTTAGCCGCCGCCGCACATTTCGGCCAGTGCCGGGCGGAAACATCAACAATCCTATTGCGTGATGTTACATCATATCCTAACCGGCGAGCGCTTTTGAGAGTGAAAGGGGTTCAGCGTGAAAATTCGTCAGCATCTATTCTGCGCCGTTTCTGCCGCGGCCATCGTGCCGGGCATGGCCTGTGCCAACAGTGCCGCCAATGCCGCCGGTCAGGCGGGCAGCCATGCCGAGGGCGAAGTCGTGATTACCGCGACCCCGTTGCAGCAGACCGCCGACGAGACCGCGACCCCGGTCATCACGCTGAGCGGAGAGGAGCTGATCCACCGCCGCGCGGCGACGCTGGGCGAAACGCTGGCCGGGCAGCCGGGCATCAACTTCGAGAGCTTTGGCGGCGGCGCGAGCCGGCCGGTGATCCGCGGTCAGACCGCGCCGCGCGTGCAAGCGCTGACCGATGGCGTCGGCATTCAGGACGCCTCGGCGATCTCGCCCGATCACAATATCGCCGCCGAGCCGCTGTTGCTGCGCGGGATCGAGGTGCTGCGCGGTCCGGCGACGCTGCTTTATGGCAGCGGCGCGAGCGGCGGCGCGATCAACCTGCTCGACGACAAGGTGCCGACGGCGATCCCCGCGGGCGGAATCACCGGCGCGTTCGAAGGGCGCCTGGGCACGGGCGACGACGAGCGGGCGATCGTCGGCGGCGTGACCGCCGGCGTGGGGCCGTTCGCGTTCCGCGTCGAAGGGGTGAAGCGCGATTCCAGCGACTATCGCGTGCCCGGCAGCTTCGGCGAGGACCGCGTCGCGGGATCCTATAACGACACCGATACGATCAGCGCGGGCGCGTCGTGGATCGGCGACAAGGGCTATCTGGGCGTCGCCTATACCCGGCAGCGCAGCACTTATGGCCTGCCCGGCCACAGCCACGAATATGAATCCTGCCACCCGCACGGCACCAGCCTGCATTGCGGCGCGCATGACGATCACGACCATGACCATGATCACGGCCATGACGCGGAAGCGCCACCCGAGGTGAACATGCGCAGCG
>DATIGZ010000440.1:0-4239 GCA_035481255.1 Sphingomonas sp.
CATCCGGGCGACCGCGAAATGAAGGTGATGATTGCCCGCGCCCGCATTGCCGGTGTCGCCGACATAGGCGAGCGTCTCGCCCGCGCGCACCTGCCTTCCCTCGGCGATGCCGGGAGCATAGCCGGCGAGATGGGCGTAATAGAGCATCCAGCGCCCGCCCGCCGCGCGCTGGTAGAGGGTGTTCCCGCCCCCGCCCTTCGACAGATAGAGCTTCTCGACCATGCCGTCGGCCGCCGCGATCACCGGCGTTCCCGCCGGCGCCATGATGTCGAGTCCCTGATGCCCGCGCGCGCCGCCGCCGCGCGCCTCGCCCCAATTGGTGCGGAGTTTGGAAACGCCCACCCCCGCGACCGGCACGATCAGCGCGGGCACCGGCGCCGCGCTCATCGCGGGTTCGGAAGAGGGCGAGGCCTCGGGACGCGGCTCGATCACGCGGATCGTGGCGGCGAGGAAAGTCACAGCCCCTGCCAGGCAGGCAGCCAGCGTCCAGCCGACGATCCGCGGCAAATTCATTCCTGAAAGACCGCTACCGTCCCCGGCTCGACCATCAGCGCGAGCCGCGCGGCGTCCCAGTTGGTGAGGCGGATGCAGCCATGGCTTTGCGTGCGGCCGATCAGATGCGGCTCCGGCGTGCCATGGATGCCGTAATGCTCCTTGGACAGATCGATCCACACCACCCCGACCGGACTGTTGGGGCCAGGGGGCAGCAGCGCCTTAGGTTTCTTGTCAGAAACATCCCAGAATAGCTTGGGATTATAGTGGAATTCCGGATTGGTCGCGACACCGCGGATCTTCCAGCTGCCGATCGGCAGCGGATCGCGAGTACTGCCGGTCGTCACGCTGAACTGCGCGGCGAGCTTACCCTGCTTGTCGAACACGCGGAGCACCTTGTCCGACTTGTCGACGACGATCCGCCCCGCCTTGGGCTGCGTCGCGCTGACGTTGAGGTCGCTCAGCGTTTTGCGCCATTCGGGCTTCCAGTCCGCGGGATAGTCGCGCGACGCGGGGACCGCGTTGGGCACCTGAACCGGCACGCCGGGGGCAAGTCGGGTGTCGGGGCTGTTGAGCTCGATCAGCACCTGCGGCGTGGTATGGAACATCTCCGCCAGCTTCTCGATCGCTGAGCGATAGCCCATCGTCTTGAGCTTGGCCTGCGCCTGCGGATCCTTCGGCCAAGGGCGGACATAGGGGCCGGCGAGCGAATCGGCGGTGAGGCGCAGGATGCGCGTCGGACGGATCGCCCGGTGCGGGTGCAACGCCTGAAGCGTGCGCGCGTCCATCTTGCCGGTGACCGGGATCTGACGCGAGATCTGGAAGCCCTGAAGCGCCGCGGTGAGCGACTGCCCCTCCCGCCCGTCGAGGATGCCCGGCGAAAAGCCGAGCTGGTCGAGGATCACCTGCACATGCAGGATGTCGCGGCTGAGCGCGGACCCCGCGGCCTTCGCGGGCGCGGCGGGCTGAGTCTGGTTTTGGCCAAACGCGGCTCCCGCTCCGAGCACCGCCAGTCCGACCATTCCCGCAATCACCCGATTCACGCACGCTCTCCACATGGTTTCAAAGGGATAACGACGAAGCGCGCGCAGGGTTTCCCGTCAATAGCGATCCCGAAGCCGTTCGATCGTGGCGATCGGGTGTCCTTCAGCCCCGTCCGTGCATTCCGCCTCGATCTCGGAACGGATCAACTCGATCTCCGTATCGCTGCGATGTTCGATGCCGATGAACTGCGTGCGTGCGCCCTCGACCGCGCGGATCAGCTCGTCGAGCTTGGCCTGAAGCGCCGCCGCATCGCGGTTCTGCGAATTCTGGATCAGGAACACCATCAGGAAGGTCACGATGGTGGTCGATGTATTCACGATCAGCTGCCAGGTGTCCGAATAGTCGAACATCGGCCCGGTGAGCCCCCAGACGACGATCAGCAGCACCGCGACGATGAAGGCGAGCGGCTGGCCCGAAAGTGCCGCGATCCGCCCGGCGACGACGGTGAAAATGCGATCGAGCATCGAACCTCCCTGATCTAGGCTCCGGCAAGCACCGCGGCGAAGCGGCGAACGGCATCGGCTTCGTCGCCGTTCCACACCGCGCCCGAAACCGCGAGAAAATCGGCGCCGGCCGCCACCAGCGGCGCGGCATTGTCGGGCGTGATCCCGCCGATCGCGACGCACGGAATCTCGAACACCGTGGCCCACCATGACAGGATCGAAGGATCCGGGCGGTGGGTGGTTTCCTTGGTCGTGGTCGGGAAGAAGGCTCCGAACGCGACATAGTCGGCCCCCGCCTCTCCCGCTTCCATCGCAAGATGGCGGCTGTCGTGGCAGGTCACGCCGATCTGCGCGGCGGGGCCGAGGATCGAGCGCGCCTCACGCGGGTCGCCATCGCCCTGCCCCAGATGCACGCCGTCGGCGCCAACGCGCTTGGCGAGACTGACGCTGTCGTTGACGATGAACGCGACGTCGCGGTCGGCACAGACGCGCCGGAGGGGTTCGGCGAGGCGCGCGGCCTCATGCTGGTCGACATCCTTGAGGCGGAACTGGAAGGCGGCGACCTCCCCCGCATCGAGTGCGCGCGCCAGCCGGTCGGCAAAGCCGCCCGACACGTCGAGCGGCGAGATCAGATAGAGCTGGCAGGGCGGACGCTTGTCGTCACGCTGGAAGCGCGCGGCGAACTGGGGATCGAGCGTCAGTTCTTCGTCGGTGAAATCGGTCATCCGCGCCTTATAGCCACTCGAGCGCAGGACGCGAGGGCACTTGCACCACCGACGCGAAGCGGCAGGATGCGGCGCGATTCTTCCCCGGAGACCAAATCATCATGCGCCATGCCCTCGCCGTCCTGTTGCTGCTGTCCGGAACATCGGCGCTCGCGCAGGAGACCGCCCGGCCGCGGGCGCGCGAAGCCGGGGTGACGGTCGGCATCCTCCAGCCCGGGCCGCTCAACTCGATCACCGACGTCGCCGGCGTGAAGGTGGGGCAGGTGACACTGCCGCGCAGCCGCGAGGTCAACACCGGCGTCACCGCGATCCTGCCGCATGACGGCAACCTCTTTCAGGACAAGGTGCCCGCCGGCTTCGTCGCCTACAACGCGTTCGGCAAGTTCATGGGATCGACTCAGGTCGTCGAGCTGGGTGAGGTCGAGACGCCAATCCTGCTCACCAACACTCTCAACGTAGCCGAAGCCGCTGCGGGAGCGATCGAGTGGACGCTGGCGCAGCCGGGGAATGAGAATGTGCGATCGGTCAACGCCGCGGTCGGCGAGACCAATGACGGCTGGCTCAACGACATCCGCGCGCGCCGCGTGACCATCGCCGACGCTCGCCGCGCGATCGAGACCGCAAAGAGCGGCGCGGTGGCGGAGGGCGCGGTCGGCGCCGGAGCGGGTACCGTCGCCTTCGGGTACAAAGCGGGGATCGGCACCTCCTCGCGCAAGCTGCCCGCGTCACTGGGCGGATGGACCGTGGGCGTGCTGGTTCAGGCCAATTATGGCGGCGTGCTGACCGTCGCGGGCGAGCCGGTCGGGGTGAAGCTCGGCCGCTACGACTATCAGCGGCAGGTTGAGGAGAAGAAGGCCGACGGATCGGTGGTGATCGTGATCGCGACCGATGCCCCGCTCTCCGATCGCAATCTGCGCCGCGTCGCCGAGCGCGCCTTTGCCGGGATCGCCCGCACCGGATCGAGCTTCTCCAACGGATCGGGCGACTATGCCATAGCCTTCTCGACCAATCCCGCGGTGCGACGCACGCCCGCGCGGCGCGACGCGGCGGCGCAAATCGAAGATTTGCCCAACGACCACGCCTCTCCCCTGTTTCAGGCGACGATCGAGGCGACCGAGGAAGCGGTGCTCAATTCGCTGTTCAAGGCGGAGACCGTCATCGGACATCGCGGCACCTCGGAAGCACTGCCTCTTGAGAAGGTGCTGCCGATGCTGAAGGCGCGGCGTTAATAGCCTGATTTGTCGAAGGTGTGCCCGCCGGGATCGAGGTCGCGCAAGTCACGCCCGCGCGTCTCCTTGCCGTAGCGCCACACCAGCAGCAGCGCGAGCGTGGTCGGCAGCGCGATCAGCCAGGCCGAGGTGCCGAGCGCGGGGATCATCGCGGCGATACTGAGGATCTGCGCCAGCACCCCGCCAAGCTTGCTGCACGCGGCGATCCAGCCGGTCGCACGGCCGCGGATACGCAGGGGGAAGCTCTCCGCCGCATAGGGCAACAGCATCGCGATGATGCCGTTGCTCCCGACGATCAGCAGCGCG
>DATIGZ010000441.1:0-3227 GCA_035481255.1 Sphingomonas sp.
GCACCAGCAGCAGCCCGCTCGGCAGATTGGCGAGCCACAGGATGCGCCAGCTGAAGACCGGCTCCAGCCAGGTCGCGATCAAGCTGGCCGCGGCATAGCCGCCGACCGCGCCCAGCCCGCCGACCAGCACCAGACTCCAGCCGCGATGGCGGCTCGGCATCATCTCGGCGAGCAGCGCATAGGTCACCGGAAGCATGCCACCCGCCGCCGCGCCCATCAGGAAACACATGCCGATATTCCAGGCGAGCGACGGCATCGCCCCGCAGATCGAGGTACCGACGAACATTACCGCCGAAAGCAGGATCGACGCCTTGCGCCCATAGACGTCGGCCACCCACCCCCAGACGAACGAGCCGACCACCGTGCCGCACAATGCGAAGAAAGGAACCAGCGAGACGGTCTGGCGCGGCACACCATACTCACGGATCATCCCGGGGATGGTGAAGCCGAGGCTGGCCGGCTTCATGATGTCGATGACCAGCGCGACGACCAGCACCAGCATCAGCCGCCAGTGCGCGCGGGACAGCGGCGCATCCTCGGGCGCGGCGATCACCAGCCCCTCCGACGCGGCGCGCTGCGCGGCGAGATTACGCGGGAGCAGCCCGAATGCGGCGACGCCGACGCCCGCGATGATCAGCCACATCCCGGCGATCATGCCGCTGTCCATCGGCATTCCGGCCATATGGAAACCCATCGACCGGCCCATCCAGAACATCGGGAGGTGCAGGACGACCCCGATCGTCACCGCGATCACCCCGATCGCGAACGCCCAGATTCGCCGGTCCGCCAATGCGATCCCCGCCATATCCACCCCGTTCCTCCACCGCCCGTGAAGGGCGGCGATTCATTCATGCGCGCGTCAGCCGGTGGTGGCTAGCCGGTTGTCATGTCGAGCAAGATCGCCCTGGCGGGAATCGCCGCCATCGCCCTCGCGGGTTGCACCGCAACCGCAGCCAGCCCGCCCGCGACCCAGCCCCCGGGAGGCCCGGCGCGGCTGGGCCAGACCGTGTATGTCGACGGCCCGCGTGTCACGCCGATCAAGGTGATCGAGGACAGCCGTTGCCCGATGAATGCGCGCTGCGTCTGGGCCGGTCGCGTCGTGCTGCGCGTCAGGGTGCAGGGCGGTGCATGGCAGCGCACCATCGATCTGACGATGGGTCAGCCGGTGCAGGTGGCGGACGGCGGGCTGACCCTGGTTTCGGTGACGCCTGATCGCCGCACGGATCAGGCGATCAAGCCGCGCGACTATCGCTTCGCCTTCACCTTTCAGGGCGGATATTAGGCGAGGCCTATTTCGTCCCGGCCATCACCTGCGCGACACGCATGCCGATTTCATCGAGCTCCGTCCGCGTCGTGCGCAGGCTGTCGATCATCGGCCCGAGCACCGTCATGGATACCGGCCCCGAGCCGGCCGCGTCGGCGGTGCGGCGCAGCTGCGCGGCATAGCGCTGCGACACGGCGAACCCTTCCTGCTGAAGCCCGCTCATCGCCACCACCTTATCCGCCATGGCCCGCGCGCTCACGGATTCGGGATCCTTCTCGCCGGCCAGTTCCTCGCGTGAAGCGGTGAACTCCGCCCGCTGCGCATCGACCAGCTTGTTGCCGGCTGTGACCACCGCGTCGATCTCCCCCGCGATGCCGCGCAGATCAGCGCCCAGCGTCGGGTCAGGCTTGCCCAGCGCCCCTCGTTCGACGCTGTCCAGCAAGCGGACGCCGGACTTGAAGAACAGCAGCTCGAACCGCAGCGACTGCAAGGTCGGATCGTCCGCCTCGGTCGTTGCGGCCCATGCGGCGGTCAACGCCGCCTGCGCCCGGAACAGCGCGCGCGTCGTATCGAGCATCTTCACCATCGCCAGCCGCGTCGCGCTGGGATCCCTCGCGCGCATCGCGGTCATCACGCCGGGCAAGGTCTGCGCGATGTCCGCCATGTTGCCGATCATGCGCTGCATTTCGGCGCGCAGCCGGACAGGTTCGGTATCAACGGGAAGCCGAAGCCGCGGGAAAGAGGGCGTGTCGAGCGCGTCCAGCCGTGCCCGCGCGGTACCGATCGCCGCTTCCACCCGTGCCAATGTCGGCCGGAACCGTGCCTCCATCGCATCCGGCGACCCGGTGGCCATCGCCGCGTTCCACGAAGGCCCGACGTCGCGAAACGCGGCGATAGCCTCGGTGGTCGCGGCATCCAGCCGGATCATCCACTGGCCGAACGCGATCATTTCGGCGTGAATGGCTTGCGCCTCGGAGGTGGATGCCTCGCGCGCTGTTGTCTTGTTGTCGGTCCGGTCGGCGCCGAAAGCAGGGACGGCAAGCAACAGCGCCGTCCACGTCAGAATCAATCGCGACATTGTCCCCCCAATCGCAATGCGGGCGTGAACTTGCCGCGCCCGCATCGCAAGGTCGAGAGGAAAGCGTCAGGCGGCGATCGCGGCCTTTGCGGTGGACGCCGCGTGGATCTCATCGATCGCGGCGGCGAGCGAGGCATCGAACTCGGCGTCGGTCATGCCGTGACGCAGATCCTCGAGCAGCGCGCGGCTGAAGCTCGCGATCATGCCGCGGTTCTTGGCCAGCTCGGCACACGCCTCGGGGCGCTTGAAGCCGCCCGACAACGCGACGACGCGCAGCACGCGCGGATGGTCGACCAGCGCGTCGAACAGCCCGGCCTGCGCGGGGATCGACAGTTTGAGCATCACCTTGTCATCACCGGTCATCGCGTCGAGCTGCTTCAGGATCTCATCGCGCAGGATCGCGTCGGCCTGCGCACGCTCGGGCGACTTGATGTTCACCTCAGGCTCCAGGATCGGCATGAGGCCGGCGGCGAGCACCTGACGGCCCACCTCGAACTGCTGCGCGACGATCGCGGCGATGCCCTCACGATTGGCGAGGTTGACGACCGAACGCTCCTTGGTGCCGAACACGCCCAGCGCCTTCGCGCGGGCGAGCAGCGCGTCAAGCTCGGGCATCGGCTTCATCAACTGAACGCCATCGGCTTCGGCCTCGAGGCCCTTGTCGATCTTGATGAAGGGCACCACGCCGCGTTCGATCAGCGCATGCGGGGTCGGCTTGCCGTCGACCTGACCGTCCATCGTCCGCTCGAACAGGATCGCGCCGATCACCTTGTCGCCGGTGAAGGCGGGCGAGGTGATGATCCGGCTGCGCATCGCGTGGATCAGGCCGAACATCGCCTCGTCGCCGGAATACGCATCCTCCTCGATGCCATAGCCCTTCAGCGC
>DATIGZ010000442.1:0-2990 GCA_035481255.1 Sphingomonas sp.
GAGCGAGCCGATCGCCGATTCGGTGTCGTACCTGTTCCGCGCCGCCGAGAATCTGATGCGCGACCGGCGGCGATCGAGCATCAGCCGCGCCCGGCGCCAGCAGGAATGGCATGAGGTCAGCGTCCCCGAGACCGAGGCACCCAAGGGCGAGCGCGCGCTGATCGCGCGCGAGCAGCTGCGCCGGGTCGAAGCGGCGCTCGCCGAACTGGGCCCGCGCGCCGACCATGTCTTCCGCCGCTACCGGCTCGACGGGGTGGGACAGGCGGAAATCGCGCGCGAGCTGGGGATCAGCCTGAGCTCGGTGGAGAAGGACCTGCAAAAGGCGTACCGCGCCCTCGCGCGACTAAAGGCGGCGTTCGATGCGGACTGAACGGCACGAGTCCGTCATGAGGGCGATATGACGATGGAATCCAACGCCCTGCCGACGCCCGAGACCGCGGAAGCCGCCCGGCTATGGGCGATCCGCGCGAGCGATCCGGGCTTTTCCGACTGGGACGGCTTCACGCTGTGGCTGGAGGAATCACCCGCGCATCTCGCCGCCTATGAAACGGCGCTGGCGCAAGCGGACGAAGCGGCCGAGTTGATCGCGGCGAAGCCCGTACCCGCCTGGCAGCCCGAGCCGGAAGCCGACGCGCGGGGACCGCGCCGCCGGTGGTTCGCGGGGGCGGCCATCGCGGCCTCGCTCGCCGCCGTCACCGGCTGGGGACTGATCGATCGCGGCCATTCGCCCGAGCAGATCGCGACCGCGCCGGGCGAGCACCGCACCATCGCCCTTGCCGACGGATCGCGCATCATCCTCAACGGCAACACGCGCGTCACCATCGACCGCGACACGCCGCGCCATGTCGAACTGGCGCAGGGCGAGGCGCTGTTCGAGGTCAGGCATGACGAGGCCAACCCGTTCCTCGTCGTCACCGGCGACACCAGACTGCTCGACGCGGGCACGGTGTTCAACGTCGTCGCCGAAGGCGGCGCGCTCGACGTCGAGGTCGCGGAGGGCGCGGTGATCTACCAGCCCGGCGCCGGTCAGCTCCGGCTCGACGCTGGTGACGGTCTGTCGCGCGCGCGCGCCGGTGCCGCCCCGGTGCTGCGCAAGGCCAGCCCGCAGAATGTCGGCGGCTGGCGCACCGGCGCGCTCTATTACGACCGCGCGCCTCTCGATCGCATCGCCCGCGATCTGACTCGCAACATCGGGCGGACGGTGCGGGTCGAGGGACGCGGCTTCGCGCCCTACACCGGCACCCTGATGCTCAACGGCAGCGCCGACGACGTGCTGACGCGCGCCGCGCCGCTGCTGGGAGTACGCATCATCGCCGACGGCAAAGGATGGGTAATGTCACCAGCCAATGGTCCACCGCTCTAGCCCCCTCGCCCTGATCCCGATCCTGATGGCCTCTCCCGCGATCGCGCAGGAGCGGGCTGCCGACATTCGCCTGCCCGAGATGCGGCTCGACGCCGCCGTGCGCCTGCTGAGCAAGCAGTCGGGCGCGAGCATCGGCTTTCGCGACCCCGGCCTCGCCGGCGTGCGCGTGAAGCCGGTGCAGGGCAAGCTGACCGCGGGCGCGGCGCTCGACCGCGCGCTGCGCGGCACCGGCGCGCGGGCGCGGCAGGTCGCGGCCGCGACCTATCTGATCGAGCGCGCGCCGGTCGCCGCCAAGCCCGCGCCGCGCCCGGCGCCGCGACCCGCTGCCCCGCCGCAACCGCCCGAGCCCGAAGAGCCGATCGAGGTGGTCGTCACCGCGACCAAGCGCGACATTCCGCTCGGCGCCTATCCGGGCGGGGTACAGATCATCAGCGGCGACAGCCTGTCCGCGGCGGACGGATTGCAGGGCACCGGTGCGATCGAAGCGCGCATCGCCAGCGTCGTTTCGACTCACCTTGGTCCCGGCCGCAACAAGCTGTTCGTGCGCGGCATCGCCGATTCGAGCTTCGTCGGGCCGACGCAGGCGACGGTCGGCCAATATTGGGGCAACAGCCGCATCACCTACAGCGCGCCCGACCCCAATCTGCGCCTGTACGACGTGCAGAGCATCGAGGTGCTCGAGGGGCCGCAGGGCACGCTCTACGGCGCGGGATCGCTTGGCGGGGTGGTTCGCATCGTGCCGCGCGCGCCGCATTTGCGGAACATCGAAGGGTCGGCCTGGGGCGGCGTGACCGGAGTACAGCACGGCCAGCCCTCGGTCGATGGCGGCGCTATCCTCAATTTGCCGCTGATCGACGACAAGCTCGCGTTCCGCGGCCTCGCCTTCGGATCGGTCGAGGGCGGCTATATCGACGACCTTGGCCGCGGCTTGCGCGACGTCAACCGCGTGCGCACGATCGGCGGGCGCGGCGCGCTGCGCTTCGATGCCGGGGACGGCTGGCTGCTCGACCTGACCGGCGTTGGACAGAAAATCCGCGGCGACGACAGCCAATATGCCGAGCGCGGCGTGGGCGACCTTGCCCGCGAGAGCAGCATCGCCCAGCCGTTCCGCAGCGATTACTGGCTGGCGGACTTCGTCGTGCGCAAGCGCTGGGACGATCTCGAGCTGACCTCCTCACTCGGCTATGCCCGCCAGTATGTGTTCGAGATGTTCGAGGGGCAGGCGCTGACCGACCCCGGCGCGCCGGACGTGCGCCCCACGCTGAACGCGCCCGGCACCGGCTATTCGCAGGCCAACCGCATTTCGATGCTGACCTTCGAGACGCGGCTCGCGCGGCGCGGGCCGGACGGCACCGGCTGGCTGGTCGCGGCGAGCCTGCTGCGCAACGACGCGCGCGTCGAGCGGCGCATGGACATCGCCCCGACCCTTGGCCCCGCCGGCGGCGTGCCGGTCGGCGGTTCGGGCAACATCGCCACGGGCAATCGCGACTATGTCTGGTCGATGGCGATCTTCCAGCCGATGACCGGGGTCACCAACAAGGTCAGTGAAGCGACGCTCTATGGGGAGGCGACGATCGAGCCGATGCCCCGGCTCACGCTGACGCTGGGATCGCGGCTGACCCATGCG
>DATIGZ010000443.1:0-4534 GCA_035481255.1 Sphingomonas sp.
GGATCGGCGAGAGCGGGGTGATGAAGTCCATCGCAGAACGCGCGGTGGCGAGATCGACATTGCCGGGATAGCCGAGTGCGATCATCGCATCGCCCTCACTTACCGGGCCGTTGTAGAAGGTGAGCGTGGGCAGGCGGATGCCGCCGAATTCGACCAGCGCGAGGTCGCGGTCGGCGTCGATCGCGATGAGGCGGCCCTGATAGGATTTGTCGCCCTCCGAAGGGACGATGCCGATCATCACATTGCCGGGATAGCGTTCAGCTGCCTCGACGACATGCGCGTTGGTGAGCACGCGGTTGGGCGCGACCGCGAAGCCGCTGCCATGGCCGAAGCCGACCACCTCTCCCTCCGCGGTCGCGATGGTGACGATACGCACCACGCCGCGCCCGGCGGCGGAGATGTCGTCGGCGCGCGCGGGGGCTATGAACGAGACGACGGCAATCAGCAGCAGCAGCAAGCGCATCAAGATCCGTCCTCCGGCATGCGCCTCCATCGCGAATGCGCGGCGGGGGTGCAAGCGCCTATCGCGCAGCAGTCACCGGTGCATTCCCGGCGAGCTTCGCGTTCAACCGTTCCATCACCTCGTGCGCGCTCGGCTCGTTTGGATTGCTGTCATCGCCCGCGAGCGCGTATTTCGCCCGGTCGCGATCGCGCTTCGCCTTTTCGCGCGGAGTCAGCTCACGTTCGTCGCGCACGTCATTGACCAGCGGCGCCAGCGTGTCGATCGCGTCCTGGATCATGCCGCGCGCTTCATAGTCGAGCGTCACCGTCATCCGCAGTTCCCCATTCTGAGGCAGCAGGTCAAACGCTTGTATCAGCGCATTCTGCGCCGCGGGCGGTGGCAGCACTCCCTCACGCGCATATCCGTCGAATACGGCGTGCAGCACCTGCGGATGGCGCGGCGCGAGCCTGCGGGCCTCGGCAAGGTGGGCGCGCGCGGCTGCCCATGCCGCCTTGTCCGTGGATTTTGCCGCCTGAAGCGCCATCACGTCGGCCATGCCCCGATACATTCGTGCGAGCCCGTTCGTCGAATCGACGGCTATCCATTTGTCCGCGGCGGCGCGGGCCTCGGCATAGTTGCCCGCGATCGTCTCCGCTTCCGTGAGGATGCGCAGCGCATAGGGCGATGCCGGATAGGCACCAGCTTTGCGCCGCACCTTCGTGACGAAGTCGGCTGCGCGGCTCTTGGGAATCCCTGAACTCAGCGAGAGATCCTCAAGGTAAAGCGCTTCCTCTTCAGCCGCGAGCGTACGGATGCGAATGTCGCCCACCGGAATGTCGACATAGCGGATTTCGGTCGCGTCCAGGCGGTCCTTGCGCGAATAAGTGCGAAGCGCCTTGTCGAGCTGCTCGAGGTCCCCCAACTGCTCCGCCGCCTTGTCGAACGGCTGGCCGCTGTTGATCGCGCGCAGATAAGCGGTCAGCTTTGCCTTTCCGTCCGCGGAGCTGTTCAGGTAATGAACCAGCAGCCAGCCTTGGCTGTAGACCGCAAGCACGTTGGAGCCGAGGTCGGCATAGCTCTTCGCCTTAAGGATCTTGGGCATGGGCACCCATTCACCAAAGCGCAGACCGAGGTAGCGGTTCTCGACCGGCATGCCGAGCGTCGCGACATTCTTGTCATCGACGCGGATCACCCCGACATAGTCGGCGAACCCTTCCGAATACCAGGTCGGGTAGGCGGCGGGGAAATACTGGTACATGAAATGGTGCCCCAGCTCATGCTGCAGCACGGTGACAGGCAGGAGCGGAGCCGGGCCTTGCTGGCCAGAGAAGCGCGGGGTCACCGCGAAGGGGCCGCGCATCGGCGAAGAATAATAGCCGGCGGCACCGCCGCCGAAGGGCATCGTCTCACCGACGTCGCTCATTGTTCGAACGACATGGATCTTGACCTTGACCGGTTGCTCCTTGAGCCGCCGGGCGCCGGTGATCGATTGCAGGACGTGGCCGAACTTCTCGAGATTGGCGACGCGTTCGCGCAACGCGGCCTCATTCTCGTCGCTGACGATGATGAAGTTGGTGGACGCCGCCTCGCGCAGTTCGGCCAGTGCGGGAAGCGGACACAGCAGCGCCGCGGCTGCCAGTAAACGTGCGATCATCGAAACCCCCTATGTTCCGTTGGAACGCTAGCGCGGACGGGGGAGGAACGTCGAGCGATTCGCGATGATTACAGGAAGTTGTAGGGGTCCACATCGACCACCACGCGCACCTTGGCGGACCAGTCGATGCCGCCCAGCCAGTCGCGGATCACATCCTGCACGTCGAGTGCGCGGCGGGCATGGACGAGCAGGCGGAAGCGGTGGCGCCCGCGCAGCATGGCGAGCGGGGCGGGGGCGGGACCGAACACCTGCATCGCCTCTACCCGGGGCGCGGCGCGGCCGATCAGCCGGGCGGTTTCCAGTGCCGCCTCCTTGTCCTCGCTCGACACGATGATCGCGGCGAAGCGGCCGAACGGCGGGGCGCCTGCCTCGCGCCGTGCTTCGGTCTCGGCGGCGTAGAAGCTCTCCGCGTCGCCGCTCACCAGCGCGCGCATCACCGGCGCCTTGGGGCTGTGGGTCTGGATCAGCACGGTGCCCGGCTTCTCGCCGCGTCCGGCGCGCCCGGCGACCTGCATGATTTGCTGGAAGCTGCGCTCGGCGGCGCGCAAATCCCCGCCCTCGAGGCCGAGGTCGGCATCGACCACGCCGACCAGCGTGAGGTTGGGGAAGTGATAGCCCTTGGTCACCAGCTGGGTGCCGACGACGATGTCGATATCCCCCGCCTCCATCCGATTGACGAACTCGGCGGCCTTGGCCGGGGACCAGATCGTGTCGGAGGTGACGATCGCGGTCTTGGCGTCGGGAAACAGCGCGGCGACCTCATCCGCGATACGCTCGACGCCGGGACCGCATGCGACGAGGCTGTCCTCGGTATCGCATTCGGGGCAGGCGCGCGGGGTGGGGATGGTGTGCCCGCAATGATGGCAGGCGAGGCGGCTGATCAGGCGATGCTCGACCATCCACGCGGTGCAATTGGGGCATTGGAAGCGATGCCCGCAGGTGCGGCACAGGGTAAGGGGCGCATAGCCGCGGCGGTTGAGGAACAGCAGCGCCTGCTCCCCGCGCTCAAGCGTCTCCTCGATCGCGTTGACGAGTCGCGGGGCGAGCCAGCGGCCGCGCGGCGGCTGCTCCGCGAGCAGGTCGATCGCCTCGATATCGGGCATTTCGGCGGCGCCGTAGCGGCCGGGGAGCTTGACCTCGGCATAGCGTCCGAGCGCGACCTGCTGGCGCGTTTCGATCGCCGGGGTCGCGCTGGCGAGGATGACCGGACAGCGCTCGAAATGCCCGCGCATCACCGCGACGTCGCGCGCGTGATAATGGACGCCTTCTTCCTGCTTGAAGCTGGTCTCATGCGCCTCGTCGACCACGATCAGGCCGAGATTGGGGTAGGGGAGGAACAGCGCCGAACGCGCGCCGACCGTGACGAGCGCTTCACCACCGGCGATCGCGCGCCAGGCCCGGCGGCGCTGCGACTGGCGCAGGCCCGAATGCCACGCCACCGGCTCGACCCCGAAACGGGCGTGGAAACGCTTGAGGAATGGCTCGGTCAGCGCGATTTCGGGAAGCAGGACGATGCTCTGCCTGCCCGCCTCGATCGCGGCGGCGACGGCTTCGAAATAGACTTCGGTCTTGCCCGATCCGGTGACGCCATCGAGCAGGAAGGGCTGGAACGCCCCGGCGGCGACCGCGCCGCGCAGGGTCGAGGCGGCATCAGCCTGCACGTCGGACAGCGCCGGCGGTGCGAAGCCGGGGTCGGGATGCGGGTAAGGTGTGTCGAGATCGACCGTGACCCCTTCGATCGCGCCGATCTTCACGAGCCCGCGGATCACGGCTTCGGACACGTCGGCGATCGTCGCCAGTTCGCGGATCAGCCCCTGCCGGTCGGCGATTCGTTCCAGCGCCTGCTCGCGTTGCGCGGTCATGCGCTCAGGCAATTCACCCGTCGCGCGATATTCGACGATGGTCTTGCCCCCCTCCAGCGCCGAGGTCGAGCTGAGCGCCATGCGCAGCACCGAGGCGAGCGGCGCGAGATAATAGCTTGCGGTCCATTCGATCAGCCGCCGCAGCGGCGCCGGGACCGGCGGCGCATCGGCCACCGCGATCAGGTTGCGCAGGCGGTTGTCGCCGATCTCCTCGACGGGGAGCCGTTCGGCCTCCCACACCACGCCGACCAGCTGGCGCGGCCCCAGCGGCGCGACGACGATCGACCCCGGCTCGACCGTCATGCCGTGCGGCACGCGATAGTCGAGCGGGCCGAGCGCGGAATTGAGGACGATGACGCGGGCGCGGGACATTGCGCCCCATATCCGCATTCCTGCCGGTGCTGGAAAGCGCTATCGAACGCGGCGAAGGAGACTCACCGATGCTGCTCGCCGCCCTGTTGCTGCTTCAGGCCGCGCCGCAATGCGGCGCCACCGACGCCGCGCTTCCCGCGAATCTTTCCGGCTGGACGGCACCGGTGGCCGAGTTCGGCGCGAACAAGGCGGTGATGTTGCAGG
>DATIGZ010000444.1:0-2848 GCA_035481255.1 Sphingomonas sp.
CCGCCCGCAGCGCGCGGCCGACGGGCAATGGACCGTCGATGCCTGGGCGCCGACCGACGGCTTCGTGGTCAATGCGGGCGTGCGGCTGCGCTTCGGCGGCGGCAACCACTGACGCACCGCGCGACCTTCGCCGAACCCGCATGAAAAACGCGGTGAATGTTGCTTGAACCTTCCACCTGCTCGCTCGTTGGGTTAGCGAGTGGGTGGTCGTGCACGATCCCATTGGGAGGACAGGGCAATTTCGGGCGTTGGACTGGGGATCCTGCTGTTGGCGAGCAGCGCGCTGGCACCGGCTGCGCAGATCGGCGGCAATGCGGGCAAGCCGGGGCAAAGCGCGCCGGCCGATAATCCCAAGCCCGCGCCGCGCTCGGTCCAGGACACCGGACCCGCGGCCGACGACAAGCCGATCGTCTCGGACGAGGAGTTCGACAAATCGCTCCCGCAATTGAGCCATGACATGGATGCGCCGCTCGAGCCGATGGCGCCGGCCGATCCTGTCGCGTCCCCTGTCTCGCCGCCTGTCGCGGATGCGATGGACCCGCTCGATGTCGATGCGCCGCTGGGGGAGGGGCAGAATGAAACCGAGCTGGCCGCGCCCTTGCCGCCGCTCAGCGAATTCGACAGCACGCCGATCGCCGAAGCGATGCCTGCCAATGACGAGGCGGGGGTCGAGATCCGCTATGTGACCCGCGTCACCGGGCTGGAGGAACTCGGCCTCGACGATCAGTTCGAGGAACTGTCCGCGCTCGAGGATGGCGACGGGGTCGCCGCCAACGCCGCGATCATTGGTGCGCGCGCGCGCGAGGATGAGGCACTGGCCGTCCGGCTGATGAAGACGCTGGGCTATTATGACGCGACCGCGGTGGCGACGGTCGATCAGACGCCAGGTGGCACCCGCCCGGTGACGGCGACGATCACCGCAGTGCCGGGCCCGCTCTACACATTGGGCGCGATCAGGATCGAGGCCGACCCGACGGTGCCGCCCAGCCTGATCGCGGACAATTTCAAGCTCGAGACCGGCGAGCGGATCGACGCGGTGCGGGTGCAGGCGGCGGAAGCCGCGGTGAGCCTCGCGCTGCCGCAGAACGGCTATCCGTTCGCGGAGGTCGGTCAGCGCGACATCCTGCTCGATGAAGAGACGCGCACCGGCGACTATCTGCTGCCGGTGACGATCGGTCCGCGCGCCCGCTTCCGCGCGATCACGACTGAGGGCACGCCGGTGTTCGACGCGAAGCATATCGATGTGCTGACGCGCTTCGACCGCGACGATCTCTATGACAGCCGCAAGGTCGATGATCTGCGCGACGCGCTGGTCGCGACCAGCCTGTTCTCCACCGTCTCGGTCGAGCCGGTGAAGACCGGCGAGGCGGCGGGTGAAGGCACCGAATATGTCGACCTGCTGGTCAAACAGACTGCCGGGCCGCCCCGCACGCTGGCGGGTGAGATCGGGTACAGCACCGGTCAGGGCCTTCGCGCCGAGGTCAGCTGGACGCACCGTAACTTGTTCCCGCCCGAAGGCGCGCTGATCTTGACCGGGGTGGCCGGCACGCAGGAGCAGGGCGCGTCGGCGACGTTCCGCCGCTCCAATGCGGGTCGGCGCGATCGCACCTTCCAGTTGTTCGCATCCGCGCTGCGTTCGGACGTCGAGGCGTTCACCAGCCTCACCGGCACGCTCGGCGCGCGCGTCTCCTACGATTCGACGCCGATTTGGCAGAAGCCGCTGACCTATTCCTATGGCGTCGAGCTGATCGGCACGAGCGAGGACCGCTACGACTTCGCACGCGCCGAGCGCCGTCGCGGCGCTTATTTTATCGCTGCTCTGCCGCTGTTCGCGGGCTGGGACCAGTCTGACAATCTGCTCAATCCCACGCGCGGCTATCGCGTGAAGGCGAACCTCAGCCCCGAAACCTCGGTCCGCGGCGCCGTGCGCCCCTATGCCCGCATGATGGTCGAGGGGACCGGTTACTACCCTGTCACCGACAGCATCGTGCTCGCCGGCCGCGCGCGCTTCGGCACGATCCAGGGGATCGACCGCAACGACCTGGCTCCCTCGCGCCGCTATTATGCGGGCGGCGGCGGATCGGTGCGCGGCTTCGGCTATCAGGAGCTCGGTCCGCGCGCGCCCGACGGCAAGCCGATCGGGGGGCGCAGCTTCAACGAGTTCGCGATCGAGGCGCGCTACCGCTTCGGCGATTTCGGGATCGTGCCGTTCGTCGATGCGGGACAGGTGTATGAGGGCGGTCTGCCCAAGCTGACCGACATGCGCTTCGGGTTCGGCATCGGCGGGCGGATGTACACCAATTTCGGGCCGCTGCGGCTCGACGTCGCGACGCCGATCAACCGCAAGCCTGGCGAGTCCAAGATCGCGCTCTACATTTCGATCGGTCAGGCCTTCTGATGGCGGAGGAGGCGATCCCGGCCGAGACCGAAACCGTGATCGTCCGCACGCCGTTGTGGCAACGGATCGCGAAGTGGATTTTGGTCGCGCTGGTCGGGCTGGCGCTGCTGCTGGCGCTCGCGATCTTCGGACTCAACACCAGCCCCGGCAAGCGCTTCGTCGCCGACCAGATCGGCAAGTACAGCACCGCGAGCGGCCTCAACATCAAGGTCGGGCGGATCGAGGGATCGATCTATGGCGCGATGGTGCTGCGCGACGTGCGCGTCAGCGATCCCAAGGGCGTGTTCGCGACGTCACCCTCGATCGCGGTCGACTGGCGGCCCTTCGCATATTTCAACAATCACATCGACGTCCGCTCGGCGACCAGTCCGCTGGTTCGGATCGCGCGCCTGCCCGAGCTGAAGCCCGGCGATCCCGATGCGCCCTATCTCCCCGATCTCGACATCGACA
>DATIGZ010000445.1:0-9738 GCA_035481255.1 Sphingomonas sp.
GGGTCAGCGCCTCGGCAAGCGCGGTGTCGGCATCCTCGGCGCTGGCGGGCGGCGCTTCGCCGGGGGGCGCGACGACGATGACGATCTCGCCCTTGGGCGGAGCATCGGCATAGCGGACGGCGAGTCCGGTGAGGCTGCCGGTGACGCATTCCTCAAACTTCTTGGTGATCTCACGCGCCACCGCCGCCTCGCGGTCGCCCAGTCCTTCGGCGAGTGCCGACAGCGCCGCCGACAGGCGCGGGCCGGATTCGTAGAAGACGAGCGTCGCGCGAATCGTCGCGACCTCGGCGATCGTCTCGGCGCGGGCCTGCTGCTTCGAGGGGAGGAAGCCCATGAACAGGAAGCGGTCGGTGGGGAGGCCCGCCAAGGTCAGCGCGGCGATCCCGGCGCAGGGGCCGGGAATGGTGGTAACCGCATGACCGGCGGCACGGGCGTCGCGCACCAGCTTGAAGCCGGGATCGGAGATCAGCGGCGTGCCCGCATCGGACACCAAAGCTACCGCCTCGGACGCCATCCGCGCCACCAGACCGGGGCGGACGCCTTCCGCATTATGGTCGTGATAGGGGGTCATCGGCCGCTTGGCGCCGAGGTGCCGGAACAGCCCCGCCGTCACACGCGAGTCTTCGACCGCAACAATATCGGCGTTCAGGAGTATTTCAGCCGCACGCGGCGAAAGGTCGCCGAGATTGCCGATCGGCGTCGCGACGATGTAGAGGCCGGGGGCAAGAACGAGTGTCATTGGGGAGCGTCATGGCAGAGGCAGCAGTGAAACCGCAACGGGGCTTTGCCTCGCTGCTTCGGGGTTTTGTGATCGTGGGTGCGCTGGCGGTCTCCGCCTGCGTGCGTCCGTCCGGCCCGCCGCCGGCGCCGACTCGCCCCGAACCGGCTCCGGTTCGCCCGGCGCCCGGCCCGGTCCGGCCTGGTCTTCCGGAGGAAGATGGTGCACGCCACCGGGTAGCATTGCTGGTGCCGCTGTCGGGCGGCAATGCCGGCGTTGGCCGCAGCCTTGCCAACGCGACCCAGCTCGCGATCCTCGACCTCAAGGCCGAGAATGTCCGCATCACCAGCTACGACACCGCGATGGGCGCCGCCGCCGCGGCACAGCGCGCGCTGGCCGACGGCAACAAGCTGATCCTCGGCCCGCTGCTCGCCGAGGACGCGCGCGTGGTCGCGCCGATCGCGCGCAACGCGGGCGTGCCGGTGCTCAGCTTCTCCAACGACACCAGCGTCGCGGGCAACGGCACCTATTTGATGGGCTATGCCCCCGCCCAGTCGATCGAGCGGGTGGTCGACCATGCCCGGCGCAGCGGCGTGACCGAGTTCGCCGGTCTGATGCCCACCGGCCTTTATGGCGAGCGCGCCTCCACCGCATTCTTGCGCGCGGTGGAAGGGGCCGGCGCCAAGGTCACGGCGCTCGAGACCTACAACCGCGGCGTTCCTGCGATGAACGCGGCGATCGCCCGGCTCGCGCGATCGCCCTTCGGGGCGGTGCTGATCGCCGACGGCGCGACCGGCGCAGTCACCGCCGTCCCCGGCATCCGTCGCGCCCGCCCCGGCGCGCGCGTGCTGGGCACCGAGCTGTGGAACAGCGATTCGGGGATCGGCGGAGTCACCGCACTCAACGGCGCGTGGTTCGCCAGCGTGTCGGACACCTATTACCGTACCTATGCCACCAAATACCGCGCGCGGTTCGGCGCGGCGCCCTATCGCCTGTCGACGCTGGGCTATGACGCGGTGCTGCTGACCGCGCGCATCGCCCGCGACTGGCGACCGGGCGACGCCTTCCCCACCGCGCGGCTGAGCGATCGCGATGGATTCGCGGGCCTCGACGGCGCGTTCCGCTTCGGCCGCGACGGCATCGCCGAGCGCGCGCTGGAGGTGCAGGAGATCCGCGGAGGCACCACCGTCACCGTCTCTCCGGCGCCGGCGGGCTTCGGGGGGCGTTAGGGCCGGACGACCTCGCGCAGGATCGCCTCAAGCACCGGCATTCCCTCCGCAGTAACGCGGAGGCGGTCCGGGGCGCGCGCCATCAGGCCGAGCGATACGAGGCGATCGACCGCCACTGCATCAAGGTAGCCGGGATCGATCCGCGTCAGGTCGATGCCTTCGGCCAGCCGCAGTCCCATCACCAGCGCCTCGGTAGCACGTTCAGTCGCGGTGAGCGGCGTTTCCTCCTGACTGCCATGACCGTTGCGCTCGACCGCGGCCATCCAGTTCTCGGGCTTTTTGTGGCGCAGCGTGGCAAGGCCTCCGCGGCGGCCATGCGCGCCGGGACCGACACCGGCATAATCGGTGTAGCGCCAGTAAGCGAGATTGTGACGGCTCTCCGCGCCCGGCCGGGCGTGGTTCGACACCTCGTACAGGGGCAGGCCCGCCGCGGCGGTCAGCGACTGGGTCGCCTCCCACAGATCGGCCGCCGCGTCGTCGTCCGGGATCGTCAGTTGCCCCTTCGCGGCGAGCGTGGCGAAGCGCGTGCCCGGCTCGATCGTCAGCTGGTAGAGCGAGAGATGCTCGGTGCCGAAGCCGAGCGCGCGGGTCAGTTCGGTTTCCCACCCGGCGACGCTCTGCCCGGGGCGAGCGTAAATGAGGTCGAAGCTCACCCGGCCGAAATGACGCTGCGCGGTGGTGAGCGCGGCCAGCCCCTCATCGACGCCATGCGCGCGGCCGAGGAATTGGAGCGCGGCGTCGTCGAGCGCCTGAAGCCCGAGCGAGACGCGGTTGACCCCGGCGGCGGCGAGATCGGCGAAACGCGCCGCCTCCACCGAAGAAGGATTGGCTTCGAGCGTGATCTCGACATCGCCGACCGGAGACCAGGCCGAAGTCGCGGCGTCGATCACCGCGGCGACGGTTTCGGGCGGCATCAGCGACGGCGTGCCGCCGCCGAAGAAGATCGAGCCGAGCCTGCGGCCGGGCAGCAACGACGCCTCATGCGCGAGGTCGGCGAGCAGCGCCTTGCGCCACGCATCCTGATCCACCACGTCGCGGACATGGCTGTTGAAGTCGCAATACGGGCATTTGGACACGCAGAACGGCCAATGGACATACAGGGCCAGCGGCGGGGGATTCGACGGTTGGGAAGCGTTCATCGCGGCCGCGCTATGCGCCCGAACGGAGGTTTGCGAAAGATGCTGCTGCCATTGCTGCTGCTCGCGGGATGCTCCGCGCCGCAGGACGCGCCCGAACGGGTCATCGAACCGCGCCGGTTCGAGGAAAGCGCGCCGCGCGGCGGCGATCGGCTGCGCGACGCGATGCTGATGCTGCACAATGAGGCGCGGGCCGATGTGCGCATGCCCCCGCTGAGCTGGGATCCGGCGCTGGCCAAGGCCGCCGAAGCCTATGCGAAGGAACTCGCGCGGCGCGGGGTGTTCGAGCATTCGAAACAGCCGCGCGGCCCAGCGGCGCAAGGCGAGAATCTGTGGACCGGCACGCGCGGCGCCTATCGCTATGAGGAGATGGCGCAGCACTGGATCGACGAGCGGCGCGACTTCGTGAACGGGCCGGTGCCCAATGTCAGCCGGACGGGGAAGTTCGGCGACACCGGCCATTACAGCCAGATCGTGTGGAACGGCACGACGCGCGTCGGCTGCGCGACCGCGAGCAACCGCCGCGACGATTATCTGGTGTGCCGCTATTCCCCCGCGGGCAACGTCTGGGGACGCAAGGCGCTGCCCTGAACCGCGCTATTTCTGGTACTTCCAGAAGCGGCCCTTGCCCTCGGCGATCCACGCCATCGCCTCGGCGATGCGCTTGTCGCGCGTGGCATCGGTCTTCGCATCACCGATCCACACCAGATACTCCTTGCGGAACGAGGGCGACTTGCCCTCGAACACCGCCTTTACCACCGGGTCGGCGTCGAGCCGTTCGCGGAACGCATCGGGCATGGCGATGTCGGCGGCTGGTTTGGGTGCGCGCTCGGGCAGCTTTGCCCCCTCCTCGTTGAGGCGCATCGCCTCCCGGATGAAACCGGCCAGTTCGGCCGCATCGGGCAGGTCGCCGAGCGAGGCGATCGCGCCCAAATAGCGCTTGTTCGCCTTGAGCGCAGGATTCGCCTGAAGCCGGGGATCGCGCATGATCGCCTGTTTGAGGAAGGTGAAGGCGCAGTGCCGGGGATAGGCGGTCATCACGCACATCATCTCGCCATGATAGTCGAAATGCGGGATGCCCCATTTGATCGCTTCGGCGACGCCGGGGCATTCGGCATGCACCGCGTCGCGCAGATGGCGCAGGATCGGCTGCGCGAACGGCGCCGCCGCCGCGATATACGCATCGACCTTGGGGTCACGATTCGCCTGATTCATATGCTGTCCTTTCCGGAAGGCCCGCTGCCCTCCCGGTTACGACGAAGAGGCAGCGCGCGAATCGACACGCTGCGTAAATTTTTCCGCGAGCCCCCGGGCGGGCCGCAGATAGCCGACCACCAGCCGGGTCACCTCATCGACCAGCGCCGCGGGATCGATCGTGTCGGGGTGGCGCAGCACCGCCTCGTGAGTCAGCGTTTCGACCGTGGTGACGCAGATGAAGGTCGCGGTGTCGAGGTCGGTGACCTCGATCTCGTCACGCCGTTCGGCAAGGTAGGCGCGGACCAGCGCGAACACCTCGCGGTTGATCGCCTCGATCTCCTCGAGCTGCCCCTTGCGCGGGATTTGTTCGTCGAAGATGCGATGGAGGTGCGGATCGACGCGGTGGGCATCGACCATCGCCGCGATCAGCTCGCGCATCGCCGCCTCCAGATCGAGCGCGGCGACCGCGGCCATCGCGTCGCGCAGCAGATCGACGATCTCGCGATTGTGCCGCGCGATCAGCGCCGCGACGATCGATTCCTTGTTGGGGAAATATTGGTAGAGCGAGCCGACGCTGACCCCCGCCACCGCGGCGATGCGGTTGGTGCTGGCGCGTTCGTACCCCTCACGCACCAGAATGCGAGCAGTCGCGTCGAGCAGCGCCTCGACCGTGGCGCGCGAACGCTCCTGCGTCGCGGATTTGCGCGGGTTCATCGGGATCGCACGGGGCATGTCTGGCGGTTTCCGGCAATGCGAGTAGACAATGTGAGCGATAGCTCGCAAATTTTCGGCACGCAATCCAGAGCCAGAAGAGGATGACGATGCCGGCTTATCCCTATGACACGCTGATGCGGTACAAGCGTTGGGCGAGCAACGGGCTCAACGCCACGATCGCTGCCAATATGGACCGGATCGGCGAGCGCGACCTGATGCTGGTGCTGCGGCTGCTCGACCATATCCAATCGGTGGACGAGATCTTCGCCGACAATCTTGAGGGCCGCGCGCATGGCCGCCACGCGCCACGCTCGTTCGAGTTGCCGGCGTTCGACACGCTGGCGCGCAGGGCGATCGTCACCGCCGACTGGTATGTCTCCTATGCCGACATCCTGACCCCGGCACAGCGCGACGAGCGGCTGGACTTCGCCTTCACCAACGGCGCGCCGGGACGGATGACGCGCGGCGACATGCTGCTGCACGTCGCGACGCACGGCACCTATCATCGCGGCAATATCGGGCTGATCCTGCAGAAGAACGGAATCGAGCCGAATGCCGACCGGCTGACCGATTTTCTGGCGACCGAGCGCACGCTGGAAGCGGCGTAGATCAGGCCCGGCCGGCCCGCCACGCCTCCGCCTTGGCCAGCGCGGGGGCGTCGTCGACGTCGAGCCACTCCAGATCGCTGCAATCCACAATATATGCGGCTTCCTGAGCGGCGAGGACGCGCATGCCCTCGGTAAGCGAGGGGGCGTCGAGGGTGTGGAGCGCGGCGAACAGCGCGGGGCCGATCGCGAACACGCCGGTGTCGTAGCAGTCGTGCGGCTCCAGCCCCTTGCCGATCGCGACGATCGCGTCACCCTGCGTGCGCACGCAGGTAACGTCCTCGGGATCGACCCAGTCATGGCCGAGCCGCCGGTCGATGCCGAGCCGCGCGCCCTGCCCCGCCCCCGCCTGCGCCAGACGCCGGTAAAGCGCGGGATCGACGAGATGGTCGCACATCGCCAGCACTGCCTCGCCACCCGCCAGCAGCGGCTCGGCGGCAAGCAGCGAGCTGCCGTTCGGCTGGCGATAGTCCGCGACGCGCACCGTATCGACCGCGAGCGGCCAGTCGTGCGCGGCGAGATACGCCTCGATCTCGGCCGCGCCATAGCCGAGCACGACGATCGCGCGGGAAAGACCGGCCTTCGCCAGCCCGTGCAGCGCATGCGCGATCAGCGGGCGGCCGGCGACCGGGCACAGCGGCTTGAACGGCGCCGCGGGGCGCAGGCGGCTGCCCTCGCCCGCGGCGAGCAGGATCGCGGTATCGATCATGTGAACCCGTTATTGCGATGCCGGCCCGCACCCCCTTCCGGCCACCCTCAGCATATGCTGAAGCGGTGACCGGGAGGAGGTGCGGGCCGGCACCGTCTTCAACCTTTACGCGGCGGCGATGAACTTCTCGACTTCAAGCTGCGCGATGTCGTCGGTCATCTGCGTGCGCGGGTGCTTGCAGAAATAGGCCGAGGCGGCATCGATCGGGCCGGCGATGCCGCGATCCTTGGCGAGCTTGGCGCAGCGGATCATGTCGATCGCGACGCCGGCCGAGTTCGGGCTGTCCTCGACCGACAGGCGCAGTTCGAGGTTCATCGGCACGCCGCCGAACATCGCGCCTTCCATGCGCAGGAAGCAGACCTTGTTGTCGTTCTGCCACGGCACATAGTCCGACGGACCGATATGGACGTTCTCGTCCTCGAGCCGCTCGGCCGCGACCGACTGGACGGCCTCGGTCTTCGACACCTTCTTCGACGCGAGGCGGCGGTGGTTCGACATGTTGAGGAAGTCGGTGTTGCCGCCGGTGTTGAGCTGATAGGTCCGCTCGAGCTTGACGCCGCGCTTGGCGAACAGGTCGGTCAGCACGCGGTGGACGATGGTCGCGCCGAGCTGAGCCTTGATGTCGTCGCCGATGATCGGCACGCCCGCCTTGGTGAAGCGATCGGCCCATTCAGGGTTGCTGGCGATGAACACCGGGATGTTGTTGACGAAGGCGACGCCCGCTTCGAGCGCGCATTCGGCGTAGAATTCGCTGGCTTCCTGGCTGCCCACGGGCAGGTAGTTCATCAGCACGTCGACCTTGGCGGCGCGCAGGGCGGCGACGACCTCGTCCTTGGTCGCTTCCTTTTCCTTGGCGACGACGAAGGTGCGGTCGTCGGCATAATCCTCCATGTGATCGGCGACGCCGTCGAGGATGCGGCCCATCTGGACCTTGGCGCCGGTCGGCTCGATCGATTCGCAGAAGATCGCGGTGCAGTTGGGCTTGGCGAAGATCGCGTCGGCGACGTCATGCCCGACCTTGCGCGCATCGACGTCCCAAGCGGCGACGACACGGATGTCGCTCGGCCTGTAGCCGCCAAGGTCCCAGTGCATCAGGCCAACGGTGTCATTGGCGCCGTCGCGATAATGGGACAGGCCCTGAACGAGGGAGCTGGCACAGTTGCCGACGCCGACCAGGGCGATGTTGATGCTCGACATTTTACTTCACGTCCTTTGCGTGGGGGATTGGGTTGAAACAGATTGAGTTGCGGTGCCGGCGAGCCGCGCTTCGACCGCGCGGTGCCAGAACAGGCCGATGACGAGGATGACGGTGAGCGGAACCAGCTCGAACCACCAGAACAGGCGCGGATTGCCGGCGAGACAGGCGAGGAACACCGCGAGCACGCGCATATTGGCGCTGAGCAACCGCATCAGTCCCATCGGGCCGACCGCGGCCTCGCCATAGGCGGCGCCGAAGCGCGCGGGGTCGGGATGCCGGCGCAGGCTGCCGTCGAACGCGTAAGCGAAGCGATCGACCGCGTTCGCGACCGAATCGTAGAGACGCACCAGCGGATTGCGGCTGAGCACCGGCGGCGTGCCGGCATCGCCCTTGCACCGGCGGTGGAAGCGCGCGCGCTCGCCCTCATAGAGGCTCGACTGCACCGCGTGCGCGATGCCGGCGGAGATGGCCAGCGCCCAGCCTTCGACCGTCCCGATCGAGCTGGCGAGGACGACATAGATCAGGATGAAGACGCCGTGATCGCACAGCCCGTCGAGGAAGCGGCCGAGCGCGCTGGCGGTGCCGGTCGCGCGCGCGATCATCCCGTCGAGCCCGTCGGCGATCAGCCACGCCACCGACAGCAGCAGGCCCACAACCGCCCAGCGCCAGTCGGTCCAGTTCGAATAGGCGAAGGCCGCGCCGGTGCCGAGCGCGAGGCCGCACACCGAAACGGCGTTGGCCGATATTCCGCGCGCGACGAACCACGGCAGCAGGCCGCGGCCTGCCGGGTGGATGATCCAGAGGTTCGACGGATCCTCGATCCGGCGATCCCGCGACCGATCCGGCGGAGGAATTGTCATGGAGCTGTCACGTACAGCGCGAGGTGCCCACCCAGCAAGCGAATAGATGGAGATTGGATGGCGCGCGGCGCGACGGACTCACCGTCCGCCGCGCTTGCGCCAAATGCGGGCCGGGGAACACGCGCATGAACCGCACAGGACAGGGCGTTCCGATTCCCCGACCAGCCCCTCCATGAGACCGCGGCGCACCCGATCGAACTATCTATTCGCGCGGGGATGGCCTAATATTAACCCATTGGCGTCAGGGGATTCCCAAGCGTGACGCCGACAGACAGCAATTGAAAAGCTGCCGCTTGTAAGACGGAGCTTCCCAATGCCCTAGACCCCTGAACAGGAGTATATTGAGCGCCGCCATCGCGAGAGCCTGGAGCGCGCCGATGCGGCATCCGATCCCGCGATCGGCAAGGTCCATCGCGAATTCGCCCAGCGATATGCGGCGAAGCTCGACGGTGACATGAGGTCGGTCCACGGCTGAAGCGGACGGCGAACCGCCCGCTTCGGAATCAGAATACCGCCGCGACGAGCTGGCGGAAGGCGTCGGCGCGATGGCTCATCGCGTGCTTGGCGTCCGCGTCCATCTCGCCGAAGGTTTCGATATGGCCGTCGGGCAGGAACATCGGGTCATAGCCGAAGCCGTTCTTGCCGCGCGGGGGCCAGACGAGAATGCCGTCGACGCGGCCCTCGAACCATTCGACATGGCCATCGGGCCAGGCAAGCGCCAGCGCGCAGACGAAATGCGCGTCGCGCGACGGCGCGGGCGCGCCGTCGACCGCCGTGTCGGCGATGTTCTTTTCGACCAGCTCCATCGCGAGGCCGAAATCCTTGGACGGCCCGGCCCAGCGGGCCGAGAAGATGCCCGGTTCGCCGCCGAGGGCATCGACGCACAGCCCCGAATCGTCGGCTAGCGCGGGCAAGCCCGACAGATCGGCCGCCTGCATCGCCTTGAGCTCCGCATTGGCGACGAAGGTGGTGCCGGTCTCGTCCGGCTCGGGCAGGCCGAGCGAGGCCGCGCTGACCGGTTCGATGCCATAGGGAGCGAGCAGCGCGCGAATCTCACGCACCTTGCCCTCATTATGGCTGGCGATGACGAGCTTGCCCGGGGCAAGCTTGCGGATCGCCTGCGGGTCGCGGCCCTCGCCGCTCACCGCCCGGTCGCCTTGAGCTGAGCCGCGAAGATGTCGTTGCAGCCGATGCGGGCGAGGCGCAGCAGACGAAGCAGCCCTTCCTCGTCATAGCAGGCGCCCTCGGCGGTCGCCTGCGCTTCGGCTATCTTGCCGTCGGCGAGCAGCACGAAATTGGCGTCGGCGTCGGCCGCCGAATCCTCATCATAGTCGAGGTCGAGCACCGGATTGCCCTGATAGATGCCGCACGA
>DATIGZ010000446.1:0-14356 GCA_035481255.1 Sphingomonas sp.
GTGAAATATTGCGGGAAGGATGGGCTTGGCACGAACGAGATGGCCGCCCCCATCGCCGCAAGCGCGCCGACCAGCAGAAGCGGCCAGCGCGGGGCGAATGTCTGCCGTCGCACCACCGCGATCGCAACCAATGACAACAGCAGGACCAGCGTCAGCATCGCGACTCCCGACAGCCACAGGCGATGCGCCAGCAGCAGCTTGCTGCCGATGCCGATCACCTTCGGATCAACCGGATCGGGATGCGCCGCCCAGTAGCCGAGTTGCGGCCCGCGATGGGCGTTGACGATATGGGCGATAAACCCTTGCGGGTCGTCCAGCGCGTACAGGATGGACGGCAGCCCTCCGGCGATACCGCCAACGAACAGCGGCAGCGCGACACGAAGCAGGCGGCTGCGCAGCGGCACTGCCGGCGGCACCAGCAGCGCGGCGATCGCGAACGGGATCAGCAGCAGCAGATAATTGGCCTTGAAGCCCGCCGCGACCGCGAGGACGAAGCCGCTTGCGAATGCGAGCGCCGGCGACGGCTCGCTCCGGTCCGCGGCGCGCAGGAACAGGTAAAGGCCGAACAGCATGAAAGGCACGGGAAGGAAGTTGTTGGTCGCCGTCATGCCCGTCGTGTTGAGGAACATTGGGTTGAGTGCGAGCAACGCGATCATCAGCCCGCCGATCAGCGTGCCCCGCGCATAGGTTCGCGCGATCAGCATCAGCGCGGCGAAGGTCCCGATCCATGCCGCGAACGCCAGCAAGCGGCCGATGAGCAGGTAGTGCGTGTCACCGAGCAACGCGAACGCCCCGGCGAAGAGCAGGGCGACATTCGGAAGGTGGCTGAACCCGATCCCCGAATAGAGCGGGTAGCGGTCGAACAGGACTCCGGCGGAGATGTAGAACTGCTCGTCATGCTGCATGGGGTAGGTCATGATGCGCGCGAACAGTGCAACCGCGCAGAAGGCACAGGCAGCCATCGCCGCGACGCGCCAGGATCGATGCGGCGCATCGGGCCGTGTGCTCTCGCGAAAACCGGGGTCGTCCCGGAAGTCGGTCTTCAGCATCGTCTTTCCCCGCTTGTGCGGCACCATGGATAGCCTGATGCGACCGCGAGCGCGGGTGGGCAGGAGGAGTACCCCGAGCGTTCCTCCCACCGTCGCCGCATCCGATGCTAGACCGGAGAGCGAATTCGGCCGTCCCGGCCGGGTGCCATGCGGGAGCCCAAGCCGACATGCTTTGTGCCAGCGCATTCTTTGCCGCCGCTCCGGAGGACATCACCGCCCGTGACGAGGCGCGCTTCTTCGGAGGACTCAGGACCGCGAACAACACCTTCAAGCGAACCGAGCCGTCCAGACTGGCGAAGATCGACGCCGCGCTGATCGCGACGCTCGCGCGGCATGGCGGCCGGATCGACACGGCACTCGATCTCGGGATTTCTTCCGGCGTCACCACGCTCGAGCTGATGCAGGGGCTGCGCGCCGCGGGCCATTTGGCGAGGATCACGGGCACCGACCGATCGGTGCGGGCGCGGCTGGTCGCGCTTCCGTTCGGATGCCGCGCGCTCGTCGGGCGCGACGGCCATGTGCTGCAATATGAAGTGCTGGCGCATGCGGTCCGGCCATGGCCGCGGCGGCTCGACCGCTGGACCGGCATGGCCGCGTTGCGCGCGCTGGTGGAGTGGCGATTGCGCGAGTCCGCGATCGCGCGCGCCGCGTCGGGCGAAGGGGAGGAAGTGGCGCTGCTCACCCCGCGCCTGCGCCGGTCGGACGCCTTTCTATGGCAGGAAGACGATATCACGCGCCGCAACAACGCCTTCACCGGACGGTTCGACCTGGTGCGTGCGGCCAACCTCCTCAACCGGCATTATTTCGAGCCGGAAGCGCTTCGCGGCGCCATCGCCAACACGATCGCCTATCTCTCCGGCCCCGGCGCGTGGCTGCTCGTCCTGAGGACGCACGGCGCTTCCGACCATCACGGCACGCTGTTCCGGATGGACGGGAACAGGCGGCTATCGGTCGTCGATCGCTACGGCCCGGGATCGGAGGTCGAGGACCTGATACTGGCGCTTGCCGGCTGACCGGACAGGGCTGCTCTATCGCACCGACCGCCCGACCAGCCGGGTTTCATGCGCGTAGTTCAGAAACTCCTCGAGATTGGCCCAGCCATTGCCGTTGACATCGCCCCAGGCGTCGTTGCGCTTGGGATCAAGTCCATGGCGGAGTTCCCACGCGTCGGACATGCCGTCACCGTCCGCATCGCCATAGGGATCGCCATCGCGCAGCGCCGGCAGCACGCGATTGTCGCGGCCGATCTTGCCGGTGCGCGAGCGGACTTCGTCCACGATCCGCGCATCAACCGGGTCGCGGGGAAAGGCCCCTGCCCCGTCCAGCACCTGAGCATAGGCGGCGCGCGCATCCAGCACCGTGCTTTCGAGCGGACAGACGGGCGCGTCGACGAACGCCTGCGCGGCGACCGGAGCGAAGATCACGCGATCCCCGTCGATCACATTCCCGGTCTGATAGATGTGCGCCCTGCCGCTGGAGCCGATCAGTGGCCGATCGATCGCATAAGCGCGCCCCGCCGTGCTGGGACCCTGCCGGTAATAGTTGCCGACGATGTTCGCCGGGGTACCGCCATAGCTCTCCCACACCTCGGTGAATTGCGAGCTGGCATTGTACAGTACGTTGTTGATCACCTCGACGCAGGATCCGGGCGGGAAGTTCACGTCGGGATTGCGGTCGCCATTATGCGCACAGAGGTTCCTGATGAAGCTCAACCGCTGCGGCCCTTTCGGGTCGCTCGCCAGCAGCGCGCATTTGTCGTGCCGCGGCACCCCCTCGGCGAAGATCGACGCGGAGATAGTGATCGTATCGTTGCTCCCATAGCCGCCGACATTCTCGTCCAGCGCCCATGAGGCGCTGACATGGTCGAGGATGACGTTGCGGCTGTTCTCGATGATGAACGCGCTGTTGGCGCCGCGCTGCTCGCCCGGCAGGTCGGTGCGAACACGAATGTGGCGGACGACGACATCATGGGTGTTCTTGACGACAAGGGGCGTGAACGCGCTTTCCCCGCCCGAATGGGTGATCAGGATGCCATCGCCCGGCGCGGTCTCGCCGGCGATGGTGAGGTTGGGATGCACGATGATCGGGCGCTCGCGGATATAGCGGATCACGCCCGCCACGCGGAAGACACAGACGCGCGGCCCCGCCGCCTCGATACATGCCCGCAGCGAGCCGGAGCCTTCGTCGGCCAGCGTCGTGACCGGGATGATCCGCCCGTCGCGGCCGCCGCGTGCGAAGCGGCCATGCCCCTCGGCGCCCGGGAACGCCGGCCGGTCCTGCCGCGCAATCGGCGCGAGCTGCCGTTCGGCGATCGGCTCGTCGTCGGCCGCCTCGTGGCACGCCGCGGTCGTCGAGCAGGACAACGCAACGGTCAGCACCGTGGCCACGCGCATCAGACCGGGGATGAGACCCTGAAGATCGTGCGGATGCGCGGGAGACGTCATGGTCGCCTTCAAAAGCGGGCGCGGATCCCGGCCTGCATCTGGGCGCGGGAAAATTTGTCCAGCGGGTCGCGGGCCGTGCGCCGCGCATAGTTCGCGCCGACGAACAGCGAGAAGCTGCGGTTGACGAGATACTCGCCCTCCGCCGCCAGGCTCCACGTATTCAGCGTGTCCGAACCCCCCCCGCGATATTTGCTTTGCGTCCATCCGGCACGGCCGCGGAGCAGCACGTTGTGATAGGCTTCCTGATCGATCGTCAGCGCGATGCGGGTGTCGGTCCGTCCGCTCGCGCCGGCGCGGGCGGTGGCGACGTCGCCGCGAAAGAGCTGCGCCGTCACGGCGGTGCGCGCGCGCGGGTTCCAGGTGACGTCACCGCTCAGCGCGAAGCCGGTGTAGCCATTAAGCGCGCCGTCGTCGGGATCGAAGCGGAATATACCGGCGCCGATCCGTCCGCGCAGCCGGGGGCTGACCTCACGGCTGACGCCGGCGAGCAAGCCGTAGGTGGTCGCGTCGCGGTTGACCCCGCTCAAATCGAACGCGGTGCGGAAGTTCCGGCGGTTGATATAGGTCTCGGCGAAGAACGACAGCGGTGCCGCCGGGCGCCAGGTGGCGCGCGCCGCCCCCCGCAGCATCGTGAAGTCGCGATCCTGCTCATTGGGGTCGAGGAAGTCGAATTTCTGGACACCGCCCGTCAGGCTGAAACCGATATGCGAGCCGGTGAGCGCATAGCCGATCTCGCCCGCGAGGATGTTGATCTTGCGCGGCGGGAGCAGCGTGCTGGCGCGCGCTTCCGGATCGGCCCGGCTCTCGATCGAACGATCGAACCGGAATTCGCCGGAAAGCGCATGTTCGCGCGCGGGCGCGATGCGGCCCGATATGGCGGCACCGAAACTGGTCGCGCTTTCGCGTCCCTGATCGAGATAGCGCCGCGCATCGGCATAGACCTCGCCATGCAGCTCGGCATTGGCGTTGCGCCAGTCGAGTTGAACCTGCGGACGCGCGATCACCGCGGCGTCGCCGGTGGCCGCCGTCGATGTCGCATAGACATTGGTATCGTACAGCGCGGTCAGCTCGACATCGATCCGCACTTCCGCCGGTCCGACGCGGATCGGGCGGCGCTCATAACCCGGGCGCGGGAGATCGAGTGGGGAGGCGCCGCGCCGCGCCTGCTGCGCGCCGGCAAACGGTATCCCGGCCAGCAGAAGCGCGATCAGCGGGAGCGCCCGAAACCGCGTCCGTCCCGATCGAGTCGTCGTGGCGGGTCGGCGCTTCGCCACCCCCTGTCCCCTCAGAACCAGGCTTCGGGAATGACGATGGTGTCGCCGGGCAGGATCGATGAATCGGCGTCGAGCCGTGCCTTGCTCCGCGCGCTGCCGTTGAGCCGCTCGACAGCGGCGACGCGCTTGTTCGCGCGGAAGGTGTAGCCTCCCGCGATCGACACCGCGGTCAGCACCGTCATGCCCGGAACATAGGGATATTGGCCGGGCCGCTGCACCTCTCCGAGGATGTAGAAGGGACGGTATTTCTCGACCTGCACGCTGACATTGGCGTTGGGCGCCAGATCCCGCGCGCGCAGCACGCCCGCGATCTCCGTCTCCAGTTCCGGCGCGGATTTGCCCACGACCCGGATCGTGCTCAGCATCGGGAGCGAGATGGTTCCGGCATCGCTGACGATGTAGCTTCCGGCCATCGCATCGAAGCCATAGACCGCGACCTTGATCGAATCCCCCGGTCCCAACGTGTAGCGGTCGGTTGATCCGGCGGTAGCGACCGGCAGGTCGGAATAGGCGTTGCTGCACGCGGCCACGGGCAGTGCGATCATCCCGGTTATCAGCATTCGGCGGTTCACGTCAGTTCCCCTTCTGATGCGAGCTCAGTTTACCGGGTGAACCTGTCCGTTGGTGAACGCATGGTGGTCAGCACAGGCCCCAAAAGGATTAGCTCTGTCGGACGGCGCTACCGTCGACCGGGGGACGCGTCAGGGCGATTCCGAGCGCGAGGATCAGCGGTACCACCCAGCTGCGCGCATACATGTGTGGCGCGGCGTTGGAGAAGATCAGGAACGGAAGCGTCACGGCGATGACGAGCGCCGCGGCGGCGCGATCGGCGGCGAAGCGCCGCACGGCGATCGACAATGGCACGAACATCATCAGCAGCCAGCCGAGCAGCGACAACAGTCCGCCCTCGGCCCAGGCGAGCAGATAGATGTTGTGAACCGGTGCGCGATCGGCGCTGACCACGCGATACTGATCGACCCCAAGGCCGACGAATGTCGTATCGCCCACGATGCCCCATGCCTCGCGCACCAGCTCCATCCGGCCCGCGAAGGTCCCCGCCTGGCTGATGTCCCCCTGTTCGAGCGCAACCGCCACGCGGTTCTGGAATGCGGTGGGAAGCGCAACCCCGGTGGCGATCATCACGCTTGCCAGCGCCGCTATGCCCAGCAGCATGCCGATCGATCGTTTTCCCCAGTCGAGGAACAGGAAGGCAAGGATGCCGATCGCGGTGCTGGTAAACCCGGTGAACGACCCCGACAGCAACAGGCCCGAGCAGAGGATGCCCAGAATTGCGAAGGCGCTGATCGTGTTCAGCCATCCGATCCGCGCGAGATAGAGCACCAATGGCGTCGTCATCGCTATCATCGCCGCGTTCCAGTTCGCGTCGGCCATGAATGCGCCCAGCCGATGCCCGCCGGTGACGAACTCGTACCCGAAGCGCTTCGCCTCCTCATAGGAGGCGTCCGTGGCATAGTAGACGATGGTCCCGAACAGCTCCATCGCGGTGACGCCCGCGACCAGCGCTACCGCGGCAAGAACGAGCGATCGCCGGCGCTCGCGCAGAAGCAGCGCGGGCAGCAGGGCGAAGGCGAAACCGTATTGGGCCGCGACGATCACCCAGCGCAGCGCATCGCCGTTGACGACGCTGCCGATGAAGAAGCCGAGCAGCAGAAAGGATAGCCCGAGCATCCACAACGCCCACCAGTTCTGCAGCGGACGAACCGCGACTCCGCGTCCGGCGAGCAGCAGCACGGCAGCGACGCAGAAGAGCGCGTCGCTGAAGGTGAACAGGAACGGCGGTACCACGCGCCACACGACATAGGGTGCAAGAAAGACAGCCATCAGCAGCACCGGCACGGCCAGCCGGAGCATCGCGTGATGATATGGCGTGCGGTCCTGATCCTCGGAAACCCAGACGGGCGAGGCCATGCCGCTATAGGTCATGGCGCAACCGATGCCGGGTTCGTCCAGGCGTCGAGGTTACGTCCCAATGTCCGCGCGAGCTGATCGATATCATCGCGGTAGAAGTCGGCAAGCCGCTTGCGCGTGTCGTCGGGCAGCGGCGGGTAGCGGATCGGGCGCGCGATCAGACGGCGTGCCCCTTCGAACACAGGATTGCCGCGCAACGGCTCGGCGAGCCGTTTCACTGGTACCGGCAACCGCCGCAGCGCGAGCGGGGCGATTGCGGCGGCGCCATCGTTCACGCGCTGCGCGGTCCGCGCTTCGTCCTCGCAGGGTGGAAGATCGAGCATACGCAGCACATCCGCCTTCACCGCCGCCGGATCGTGCTTGATTTCGTCGTGCAGGATCACCTGCACCTGTTCGGGCGGGAAATAGTCGAGGAAACGGCGAAGATGGCGGCCATACAGCCCGTCCTCCAGAAAGCGCGGATGGCGCGCACGCGCGCCGTCGAGATGACCATCGACGTCGCCATCGACCTGACCGCGCCGAAAGAACATGCAATAATCGGAATAGGCCCGCTCGACCGGATTGCGCAGCTGGGCGATCAACCGGACCGAGGGGAGCAGCGCGGCCATCCGCTCGGGCACGTCGGGATGCGCAAGATAATCCGCGGACTTCTCCGCGATGAGCTGGCCCGGCCGGGCATCGGCGAACAGCGACCGGTACCATTGTTCGCCGCGATGGAACTCGCGGCTGAAATAATGCGGCTCGGGCCCCGGCATGCAGACATCGGGCCGTTCGCGGAGCTGGTGAGCGATCCACGTCGTGGCCGCCTTGGCGGCGCCGATCACGATCAATTGCGGCAGCGTAGATGAATCCATGGGTGCCCTCCCGTTAGGCCGTGGCGCTTTCGATCACCGATGCGACGATCGCCCCCATCCGTTCGACCATATCGGTATCGAGCGTCGGATCGACCGGCAGCATCAGGCTGGTCTCGCCCAACCTTCGGGAAACGGGCAGCGGATTCAACGGTACGGAAGGGCTACCGACAAAGGCTTGCTCGCGGTAGATTTCGGGGCAGCTGCCGGTGCCGCACGGCACTCCGGCGGCGATACACGCGCCGACGATGCGATCGCGCGTCCAGCCTTGTGCCAGCCGTTCGGGATGCACGAAGGCGTAATATTTGTAATAGGCGTGATGCACGTTCGATGGCGGCAGGGTCAGCCGCACCGCCGCGTGCGACGCCAGCGCGGTGTCGAGGATGTGAGCGTTGCGCTGGCGCGTCTCGACCCAAGCGTCGAGCTTGGCGAGCTGGCGCAGCCCGATCGCCGACTGCATCTCGGTCGCGCGATAGTTGCTGCCCAGGCTGCCGTGCAGCCACCGGAAGGTGCCGGGCGGGCCGATCGCCGCGCCGGCATGCGGCGACTTGCCATGGTCCTTATAGGCCCAGGCCCGTTCCCATGCGGCCTCGTCGTGCAGCACGAGCATCCCGCCCTCGCCGCCGGTCGAGATGATCTTGTCGGTGCAGAATGAGAAGGCGGCGGCGTCGCCGCAGGATCCGACCGGAAAGCCGTCATGCGTCGCGCCATGCGCCTGCGCGCAATCCTCGATCACCACCAGCCCCATCGCCCGCGCGAGCACCATGATCTCCTGCATCGGCGCGGGCCAGCCGGCGAGATGAACGACGATGATCGCACGCGTACGGGGCGTGAGCGCCGTTGCGATCGTGAGCGGATTCAACGTCTGAGAATCGGGATCGATATCGGCAAAGACGGGAACCGCGCCAACGGCCGCGACGCAGCTCGCCGATGCCATGAAGCTACGCGCCGGAACGATCACCTCGTCCCCCTCCCCGACCCCAAGCGCCCGCAGCGCAAGCTCAAGCGCCAGGGTACCGTTCGCCACCGCGATCGCATGGGATGCGTGGGACCGTTCCGCGAAGGCCTGTTCGAAGGCGCGCGTCTGCTCGCCATGATGAAGCGCGTTCACCCTGCCGCTGCGCAGAACCTCGGCGACGGCGGCGATCTCGTCCTCGTCATAGATCGGCCAGCGCGAGCGGATGGGATCGCCACCGGGAGCGGCGGCGGGCCGCGGCGTCGTCAGGCCGACGGGCTGGGCGTGGGCGGTAGCCATCTCAGCCCGCGCGCGCCACGGCCGCCGGGCGGCTCACGGGAACCGCGCTCAGCTCCGGAACCAGCGCCTGCTTGCGGTTGAGCAAGCCGGTTGCGATCGCCAGGCACGCATCGTCGTCCGCCTCCTCGCTGGCGCGCTCGAGCGCATCGAACGCCTTGTTCAGCGCCGCCAGCGGGATCGGGCGCGGCTCCGCCTCGAACACGCCGGGAATGGAGGACGGCAGCCGCGCCTCTTCGATATCGAAAAGCTCCTCATAGAGCTTCTCGCCCGGCCGCAGCCCGATGATGTCGATGCCGACGTCGATCTCCGGATCGAGACCGGCCAGCCGGATCATGCGGCGCGCGATGTCGATCACCCGGATCGGCTCGCCCATGTCGAGCACGAAGATCCGGCCATGGCACATGCCGTCGCGAAGCCCGCGCGACGCGCTTTGCAGGATCAGCTGGACCGCCTCGTGCACGGTCATGAAGAACCGCTCGATCTCCGGATGGGTGACCGTCAGCGGCCCGCCGCGGCTCAGCTGGCGCTGGAACAGCGGGATCAGCGAACCGCTCGAACCCAGCACGTTGCCGAACCGCACGGTGATGAAGCGCGGCGCGCCGGGATCGCCGCGGCCCGCCAGATCCAGCGCCTGACAATAGAATTCGCCCAACCGTTTCGTGACGCCCATGAAGCCGACCGGATTGACCGCCTTGTCGGTCGACACCTGCACCATCGCAAGAACCCCATGGCGGCGCGCTGCATCGGCCACGTTGCGTGTCCCCAGCACGTTCGTCTGGATGCCGGCGGCCGGGTGCATCTCGACCAGCGGCACATGCTTCAGCGCCGCCGCGTGGAACACCAGTTCGGGGCGATGCTCGGCGAACACCTGCATGAGCTGCCGGCGCTGCCGGATCGAGCAGAGCACCGGGATACGCGCGACCTGCGGGTGGCTTTCGCGCATTTCGAGATCGACGTCGTAGAGGTTGAACTCGTTCGCATCGAGCAGGACGAGCTGTGCCGGCGCGAACTCGGCGATCTGCCGAACCAGCTCGCGCCCGATCGTGCCGCCCGCTCCGGTGACGAGAACGCGCCGCCCGGTGATCATGCTCGTCACGGCGCGGCTGTCGAGCGCGGCCTGTGGCCGCCCGAGAAGGTCGGCGACGTTGAGGAACCGGAAATCAAGACTGGCGCCCGCCTCCGGAGCAAAGCCGGCAAAGCCCGGACGATACGCGATTTCGAGTTCAAGGCTCTGCGCCTGCGCGATGATATCGACCATCGCCATCCGCTGCAGGCGCTCGACCGGTCCCGCGAAGATCAGGCATTCCGGGCGCGCGTTCTTGGCCGTCAGGCTGCCGATCACACGGGCGAGTTCGGCGGGCCGCCCGACCACCGGGACGCCGCGCACACGCGCGCCGGTGTGCGCGCCGGTTTCGTCGAGGATCCCGACCGGCCGGAACGCGGCGTTCGGCTCCCCTTCGAGCTGCCGCAGGAGTTGCTCGACGTCATCGCTCGACCCGAAGAGCAGCGCGTCGCGCTTGGCGTGTTCCGGATTCGCGGCCGAAGCGGGCGGGTGGAAGCGCCCGCCCAGATATTCCGCGGCAAGGCGGCGCCCCATGCGCGCGCCCCCCATCAGCACGACCAGTACGAGCCATTGGATGACCGGGATCGATCGGGGCAGCCACCACGCGCCGCCGATGATGAGAAGGATAAGAACATAGGCCAGCACCGCGGCGGTCGCCGCCTTGACCACTTCGAACACCTCCTCGGTCGAGGAATAGCGCCAGACCCGCCGGTGCAGCCGCATCGCGCCAAAGGTCGCGAGCGCAACCGCCACGAACAGCGGCAGCGCGGCCAGATGCTCTTCCAGTACCTGCCCGGCGCGCAGCGAGCCGACACGAAGACTGATCGCGACCACCAGCGAGATGGCCGCGATCGTCCCGTCGATCAGATAGATCAGCAACGCACGGATCAGGGATGAGGATCGGCTTTCCAGCGTCATGGTCATTCGGCGGCTCCGTCACGAAGCGGGCGCCGGCTGAATGATGCGCCCCGGATATCCGTGATCTGAAGAAGCTAACCTTGAAGCGGAGGGGCAATAAGCCGGGCATAGAGATTGCGTTCTAAAGGACAGGGCGACCGCCTTTTGATCCGCCGCCTACCCCTTCTCGATCTTGCGCAGGAAAATGAGAGGCATCGTTCGACCGCCCGCCTAGCCCGGGCGCGTGCCGGCACCGGCCTTGCGGGTTAGCGAAATCTTTCGGCCAGCGGCGCTGATTCCTTTGGGCAGTGTCCGTAGTTGCCGTAGTGAGTAGGCGTCCGATGCGCGACATTCCCTGTTTGCTTGAACAGGGGCCACGCGAGCGATGCGGATCGAGCGACGAACCACAACCAGTGCCGCCACCATCATCGCGCACGAAGTCACCACATTCGGGGTGCAGGGCCATGGCACCCACGCGCATCCCACCCATCCGCGCCGGACCCGGATCTGCTTTCCCTTCGCCGGCGGTCTGATCGGCGGAAGCCATGTCTCGGCATTGAAACTCGTCCAGTCGCTCGACTCGACCGAATTCGAACCCATCGTTCTCCTGCACAGTCTGCAAGGCCCGCTGCGCGACTTCGTCGAAAGCGCGGGCATCCGCTTCGAACTCGCTCCGTCCGTTCATGTCTGGCGGCCCGGCGATCGCCTCGCCATGGGCAAGGTCGTCCGGGCGCTTCCCGATGTGCTGCGCATGCGCGCGTTTCTCAGGGAGCGGGACATTCGCATCGTGCATACGAACGAAGGACCGATGCACGCAACCTGGGCGCTGCCCACGCGGCTCGCGGGTGCGGGCCATATCTGGCACCACCGGGGCAACCCGCGCGCGCGGGCGCTGCGCGTGCAGGCACCGCTGCTGGCTAGCCGCGTGCTGTGCGTCTCGAACTTCGCCGCCCCCGAACCGGGGCTCTGGTCGGCGCGGCGCAAGTCATCCGCCGTCTACAGCCCGTTCGATACCGCGATCGCGCAGACCGATCGCGATGCGGCGCGAGCCGCTCTGGAGGCTCGCTTCCACATTGGCCCGGAGACGGCCGTCCTGGCGTTTCTCGGCCAGTTTGCCGAGCGTAAGCGCCCGCTCGTCTTCGTCGAGACGATCGCTGCACTGCGCCGCAAGCGCCCGGACCTGCGGCTGATCGGGCTGATGTTCGGCGAGGAGTTCGAGCCGGGGATCGAGGCGCGGATCCGCGCGCGGATCGAGGAACTCGGCCTGGGCGATCTCATTCGGATGATGGGCTTTGTCCGTCCCGTCGAACCCTGGCTGGCGGCCAGCGACATGCTTGTGGTTCCCGCCGTGGAGGAGCCCTTCGGACGCACGCTGATCGAAGCGATGCTGATCGGCACGCCGGTGGTGGCGGCGGCGTCCGGAGGGAATCTCGAGGCGATCCGCAATCGCGGCACCGGTCTGCTCGCGCGCGTCGATGACGCCGCCGATCTCGCCGCGCACGCGCTCGAGTTGATCGACCATCCGCAGCTGGCGGACGCGATCGCGCATCGCGCGCAGCAGGAGGCGTTGGCGAAGTTCAGCGTCGAACATCACGTCAAGAAAGTCACGGCCATCTATCGGGAGGTGCTCGCAGCATGACTGAGCCAGCCTATAATGCTGCTTCGGCGATGCCGGGCCTTGTGCAACACGTCACCACCAGCCTCGATGTCGGGGGCGCTCAGGCGATGCTCGTTAAGCTGCTTGAGGCCAATGTCGCCAAGCGCAAATGCGCGCGGCCCGCCGTGCTTTCGCTGATGCGGCCGGGCACGTTCGCACCTCGGCTGCGGCAGACCGGCTGCCCGACCTATACCCTCGGCATGTCGCGCGGGCTTCCGGGGCCGATCGCGGCGCTGCGGTTGCTTCGCATCACCGCGATGCTGCGCCCCGACATCCTTCAGGGCTGGATGTATCACGGCAACCTCGCCGCAAGCGTCGCGAGCCTCGCCGCCGGACGGAAGGTTCCGGTGTTCTGGAACGTGCGGCACTCGCTGGCCGACCCGATGGTGGAAAAACGCAGCAGCCGGGCGCTCTTCGCGCTCAGCGCGCGACTGTCGCGATCGGTGCAGGGTATCATCTACAATTCGCGAACGGCGGCGAAGGAGCATGCGGCGATCGGCTTCGACCCGTCGCGCGCGATTCACATCCCCAACGGGTTCGATCTGTCGAGCTACCGCCCCGATCCGTGCGCGCGGGGCCGATTACGCGCATTGTTCGCGCTTCCCGACGGCGGGGTCACCGTCGGCATGGTCGCGCGCAACCATCCGATGAAGGACCATGCGATGCTCGTCCGCGCGATCGCGCACGCACGGGCCACGGGACTCGATCTTCGGCTGCTTCTGGTCGGGCCCGGCATGGATCGGCCCGATCCCTCACTGAAGCGGCTGATCGCTGAGTGCCTGCCCTCGGAGACCGTGACGTTCGTCGGGGAACGAACCGACGTCGCCGACTGGTTGCCGGGACTCGATCTGCTGGCGCTGTCCTCCGCATGGGGTGAAGCCTTCCCCAACATTCTCGGCGAAGCGATGGCGTGCGGGGTGCCCTGCATCGCCACCGATGTCGGCGACAGCGCCTGGGTGGTCGGCGAATGTGGCCTGATCGTCCCTCCGCGCGATGCCGCGGCGATGGGAGTCGCGCTCGAACGCCTCGCGGAACTCGATGAGGGCGCGCGACGCAATCTGGGCGCGGCGGGACGCGCGCGGGCCGTCGCCAATTTCGATATCAACGACATCGCCGTCCAGTATCGCCGGCTATACGCCAGCGCGGTGCAGCGGGCGACTAAGGACGCCGTTCCCGCCAGCGCAAGCACGCTGGCGCGGGACGCCGGGATGGGCCGGTTATGAAGGTCCTCGTCCTTGCCAGCCTGGCCTATTCGCTGGTCAATTTCCGGGCCGCCCTGCTGCGCGAAATGGTCGCCGAGGGGCATCAGGTCGTCGCGTGCGCGCCGGACGAGGATCCCGCGGTGATCGCCACGCTGTCGGCGATGGGCGTCCGTTTCATATCGGTACCGATGGACCGCGCGGGAACCAATCCCGTGCGCGACCTCGTCACCCTGCGCGCGCTGGCGCGGACCATCCGGAACGAAGCCCCCGATATCTGCCTCGCCTACACGCAGAAACCGATCATCTATGGCGGAATCGCCGCGCGGATCGTCGGCGGCCCTACCCGCTTCTTCGCGATGGTGAGCGGGTTGGGACATGTCTATTCCGACGACCACCCGGCATCCTGGTTGCGCCGGGCGCTGCGGTGGGTGACCTCTATCCTTTATCGCACAGCGGTCGCCCGCGCCGCCGGGATCTTCGTCTTCAACGCCGACGATGCGGAGGAGATGCGCCGTCATCGGATCGTTGGGCGCGACCGCAAGATCATTCAGGTTCCCGGCTCGGGCATCGATACCGTCGCGTTCCCGCATGTGCCGATACCCGACGGCGCGCCTGTCTTTCTCCTGATCGCGCGGCTGTTGCGCAACAAGGGGATCGGCGAGTTCGTCGATGCCGCCGCTTCCGTTCGGACGCGATATCCCGAAACGCGCTTCCAGATCCTCGGCCCGCCGGAGC
>DATIGZ010000447.1:0-7048 GCA_035481255.1 Sphingomonas sp.
GCGCGTAAACCGTCCCGCCATTCAGGTCACGGACGGGGTAAGAGGCACGAACATGCCATTGATGGATATCACCACCTTCATTGCCCTCCTGATCGCGGCCGCGCTGCTGATCGCCGGCAACCGGCAACGTACGGTGATCGCTGTCGCCGCGCTGGCGCTGTGCGGCGCGATCGGGTGTCTCTGGTTGCTTCACTGGCAGGCCGCGGGCCTGGCTGTAATCGCAGTGCTGACGCTCGGCATCGCCATTGCGTTGGGGAGGAAGCGCCAAACGATCCTTGGCGGGGCATTGTTGGTGCTGACGCTGGCCGCCCTCCTTCCCTATTTCTTCTTTCCGATCTTCGATCTGCCCGTACCCGATGGTCGCTACCGGGTGGGCGTGCGCAGCTTCGATTTGCGCGACGATGCGCGGCGGGGTGTCGCCTATACCGCGCCGGGCAGCCCCCGCACCCTACCCGTCACAATCTGGTACCCGGCCCCGGCGGACGCGACCGGTTCTGCCCGCCCCTATTTCACCCGGGCGGAAACGTGGGATGAAGGACGCTCCGGCGCGAAGCTGTGGGGATTTCCCGTCTGGCGCTTCCTGTCGCTGCACGCCACCGGCACGCATGGCATCGAAGCCGCCGCGATCGCGGACGGGCGCTTTCCCGTGGTCGTCTTCAACCACGGCTATTGGTCGTTCCGCGCACAGAACACCGCGCTGATGGAGAGGCTCGCCAGCCACGGCTATATCGTGGTCAGTGTCGCCCACCCGCGCGACAGCGCCGATGTGCGGCTCACCGATGGCACGCTGATACCCAACGCCCCGCATTTCGGGCCGGAGGGTGTCGGCGACCCCGCGCTCGACAAGCAATGGGAAGCCGCGACCGCAGCCTTCATGGGCGGGCCGGATCACGCCCGACGCATCGCCGCGATCCCCGCCTATCGCGCCGCGGTCGAGCCGCATCGGCTAGGTCAGAGCCTGCGTGTCTGGCGTGACGACGCGCTCTTCGTCGCGAGGACGCTACGCAAGGCGGCGCCCGCGAACGCCGGTGACGTCTTCACCCGAGCCGACTTCACGCGCACGGTCTATGCCGGCATGTCCTTCGGCGGTTCGACCGCGGTCAGCGCGTGCGACACCGATCCGGATTGCGCCGCCGCCGTCAATCTTGATGGAGAGAATTTCGACGGCGACCAGTTCGACCGCGCGGTCCGCGCACCGCTGTTGCTGATGCTCACCGATCAGCCCTTCTCGCAGACGCAGCGCGCCGGGTACAACCCGACCGACTATGCGTGGGAGCGCTGGCACTGCATCGGCGACCGGGAGGACATCGTACGGCTTCGCGCCCGCGGCCTGCTCCACATGGGAATGAGCGATCTGGTGCTGAGCGCGCGCGGACCGCTCAAGCGCGAGCATTTCACCAGCCTCGACGGCGCCCGGGCGATGGCGATGGTCAACGACACGGTGCTCGCCTTCCTCGACGCCCATGTGCGCGGCGGGTACAAGGCCCGGCTCCGGTCCGTACTGGCCCGCCACCCCGAACTCGAACGGCTCGACACCCGCTCGCTGCGCATACACGCGGCGGGTCCGGGTGAACGCGAGGCATGCAGGACTGGCGCAGATGACGCCGCGAAACGATAAGCAGGGAGAGATACTGGAGATGGCGACGATCGTAGCCGACGAAACACAAGCAGTTGGCGAGCCTTCGGCGAAGGACGTGCGGCGGGTGATATCCGCCTCGTCGCTCGGCACGCTGTTCGAGTGGTATGACTTCTTCATCTACGGCACGCTCGCCGCGTCCGGCATCATCGGGCGGGTATTCTTCCCGACCGGCAACGAGACGATGCAGACCCTCCTCGCCTGGGCCGGGTTCGCGGTCGGCTTCGGGTTCCGCCCGCTCGGCGCGGTGGTGTTCGGCTATCTCGGCGACAAGTTCGGACGCAAGCACACCTTCATCGTCACGATCGTGCTGATGGGTATCGCCACCGCCGGAGTCGGACTTGTGCCGTCCTATGCGGCGATCGGCTGGCTGGCGCCGGTGCTGATCATCCTGCTGCGCATCTGTCAGGGGCTGGCGCTGGGCGGCGAATATGGCGGTGCCGCGATCTATGTCGCCGAGCATTCGCCGGCGGGGAAGCGGGGCTTCTACACCAGCTTCATCCAGGCAAGTGTCGGCGCGGGTTTCTTCCTCAGCCTCATCGTCGTACTCGCATGCAAGGGCAGCATGCCCGCCGAAACTTGGGACAGCTGGGGCTGGCGCGTGCCGTTCCTGCTCTCGCTGGTGCTGCTCGCCATCTCGCTGTGGATGCGCGTCAAGCTCTCCGAAAGCCCGGTGTTCCAGGCAATGAAGGCCGCGGGCAAGACCGCGAAGAACCCGCTGAAGGAAAGCTTCACCTATCCCGGCAACGGCCGCCGCCTGTTCCTTGCCCTGTTCGGGATCGCCGCGGGCCTGACCGTGATCTGGTTCACAGCGATGTTCACCACGCTGGGCTTCCTTCGCAACGCCATGCACGTCGAGGAGAGCGTCGCACAGATCGTGATCGGCGCAGGCGCGCTGATGGGTCTGGGCTGGTTCATCCTGTTCGGCCGCATGTCCGACCGGTTCGGGCGCAAGAAGCTGATCGTGACCGGATATGTGCTGACGCTCGCGCTGCTCTTCCCGCTCTACTGGCTGATCGGATCGGCGGCGAACCCGGAACTGACCCGCGCCGCGGAGCGCGCACCGGTCACCGTTTCCGGCCCCGATTGCGCCTTCAATCCCTTTGCCGAGAAGCAGGACGGCGAGTGCGCGCGCCTGCTCGACTATCTCTCGAAGCGCGGCATCGCCTACAGCCTCGAAGAGGCGCCCGCGGTCGGGCTGAGCGTCGGCAGCACCCAACTCACCGACTGGCGTGCACCGGCGATCGACGCTGCGCTGACCGAGGCCGGGTATCCGCTCGGCAAGGTCACGCCACCGGTCGCGAACCTTGTCATCATCTTCCTCGCGATCATGGCGCTCACCGCGCTGTCGGGGATGACCTATGGTCCGGTCGCGGCGCTGCTGACCGAGCTGTTCCCGCCGCAGATCCGATACAGCTCCATGTCGATCCCCTATCATTTCGGGACGGGCTATTTCGGCGGCGTGCTGCCCTTCGTCGAGCAGTATATCGTCGCCCGGACCGGCGATCCCTACGCCGGGCTATGGTACAGCTGGGGCGTGGTGGCGATGGCGCTGGTGGTGACATTGGTGCTGCTGCGCGAACGCGATTTGCTGAAGGACGGATAGATGGAACCGCAACAGGCAAACGCCACCGGACGCAAGGGGCCGCTGTCGGGGGTCGTCGTCCTCGACGTGACCCGCGTGGTCGCCGGCCCGTTCTGCGCGATGATGCTGGCCGATCTCGGCGCCACCGTCATCAAGGTGGAGAACCCGAACGACCCCGACTATACCCGCACCTTCCCCCCGATGGTCGATGACGGCCGGACGAGCGCCTATTTCGCGCAGTATAACCGCAACAAACAGGGCATCTCGATCGACCTGCGCAGCGAAGAGGGCAAGGCACTCCTCAAGCGTCTGGTGCGCAAGGCGGACATCCTGATCGAGAATTTCCGCCCCGGAGTGATGGACCGGCTTGGCCTTGGTTATGAGGTGCTGCGTGCCGAGAATCCGCGCCTCGTCTACACCGCGATCAGCGGCTACGGGCGCACCGGCCCCAATGCGAGCCGCCCGGGTTACGATAATAGCGGTCAGGCCGCCGGCGGGCTATGGTCGATGAACGGCTATCCCGATCAGCCGCCGGTACGCGTCGGCACGATCATCGGCGACCTCTCCGCCTCGCTCTATGCCGCGACCGGCACGCTCGCCGCGCTGCGCGAGGCCGAACGCACCGGGATCGGTCAGGTCGTCGATATCTCGCAGCAGGACGCGGTGCTCTCGCTGACCGAACATGCGGTGATCCGCCACACGGTCGCCAACGAGATCGCAGGTCCGCTGGGCAACGATCACCCCTTCGTGCGGCCTTATGGCCAGTATCCCTGCGCCGACGGCTATGTCTTCTTCGGCGGCTATACCGACAAATTCTGGTCGATCACCTGCGCGTTGTTCGGCGAACCGGAGATGGCCCGCGATCCGCGGATCGACACGATGGAGAAGCGTTTCGACCGCGCGGTCGACGAGACGATCGTCACCCCCCTGCTCCACCGCTGGTTCAGCCGCCATACCAAGGCGGAGCTTGAGGAAATGGCGGGCGATGCGGTACCCCTCAGCGCGATCAAGACGATCGACGAGGTGGTCGCTGATCCGCACATTCAGGCACGCGGAATGATCGTCGAGGTGCCCGTCGCGGGACAGCCGGTGCAGATGCTGGGTCTGCCCATCAAACTCTCCGGCAACGAGGCACAGAACCATGGCGCGGCGCCTTCGCTGGGCGAGCACAACGCACCAGTCCTGCGGGAACTGCTCGGTCTCGACGACGCCGAACTCGCGGCGCTCAGCCAGCGGGGGGTGATCTGAGATGGGAATCGACGTCTCACGCGACGGCGCGGTCGCCATCGTCCGCTTCGCCCGGCCGGAAAAGCTCAACGCGCTGACGCTCGCCATGTACGACGACCTCGGCCGCGCCTTTGCCGAGATCGGACGCGACGACGCCATCAATGCGGTGGTCCTCGCGGGCAGCGGCGATCGTGCCTTCTGTGTCGGCGCGGACCTGACCGAATCCATCCCCGCGCTCGCCTCCGGCCGGTTCGATATCAGCGCCTGGGACCCCGCGCACCTCAAGACCGCGGGCTTCTACAAGCCGATCGTTTCTGCCGTCCGGGGCCTCTGCATGGGCGGCGGGTTCGAGATCATGCTGGCGACCGATCTGCGCATCGCCGCGGAAGATGCGGTGTTCCAGTTTCCGGAGGTCGATCACGGCTTCGTTCCCGCGGGGGGCACTTTGGTCCGGCTGACCCGCCAGATCGCTTATGCTCACGCGATGGAGCTAATGCTGTCGGGCCGCCGCTTCACCGCTGCCGAGTTACTGATGCGCGGAGTGCTCAATCAGGTGGTGCCGAGCGATCAGGTCGAGCCGGTCGCGATGGCACTTGCCACGACGATCGCGGCGAAGAGCCCCGTCGCGGTCCAGACCATCAAGGAGGCCGCCCTCACCCTCTACGACCTTCCAGTCGAAGAGGCCTTCGCGCGGGAAGCGGTGCTGGGTCAGCGCACCTTCACCAGCGATCGCGCGAAGCAGGCGCTCGCCCGGTTCGGGGACAAGTAAAGCGGCCTACCTGCCCTCGAGCTTGTCCTTCAGCCACGACAGGAATTGCGGGTCCGCGCCATAGGCCACGTTGACCCGCATCGCCGGCGCCGGATCGCGCGCGGTCGAGAAATTGACGGCCGGCGCGATGAAGATTCCCGCGCGCGCGGCATCATGCACCAGATCCTCCCCGCCCATATGTTCGGGCAGATCGATCCAGAGGTAGAAGCCGCCGCCGATCGGGCTTCGGATCGTAATGCCGAGCGCCTCGAGCGCTTCGACGCTCTCCGCCGTCGCCTTGCTCGCCCGCGCACGCAGGCGGCGCAGATGCTTCAGGTAGTGGCCGTTCTCGATCAGCTGGTAGATCAGCCGCTCGTCATGCGCTGAGGTCGAGACCGCGGTGATCACCTTGAGCTCGTTCAGCTCGCTCGCCAGCCGCTGCGCCGCCGCGACGTAGCCGACGCGAAAGCTGCCAGCGAGCGTCTTGGAGAAGGTGCCGATATAGATCACCCGCTCGAGCTGATCGAGCGCGGCGAGACGCGGGGCGGTATAGGGCAGAATGTCCGCGAACGGATCGTCCTCGATCACCAGCAGGTCATACTCCGCCGCCGTGCGCAGCACCGCATAGGCGGTGCCGAAGGTGATCGACCCGCCGGTCGGGTTGTGTGCGAGCGACTGGGTGAAGAACAGTCGCGCGCCGCTCTCCCGCGCCTTGGCTTCCAGATCCGCGACGTCCGGCCCGTCGTGCCGGCGCTCGACCCCCATCGCGTTCGCGCCCGCGAGCGCCAGCTTGGCCAGCAGCGGATAATAGCCGGGATCGTCCACCAGCACATTGTCGCCGGGTGCGACGTAGCGGCGGATGATCAGATCCATCGCGTGATTGGCGCCGTGGGTCATCAGCAGTTGATCGTTGGTGCACGCGATGCCGCGCTCCGCCAGCGCGCCGCACAGCCGTTCGCGCAGCGGTTCGTGACCCCAGCTCGAATTGTAGGAATCGGCTTCCTGAAACCGTTGATAGGATAGATAGCGCCGCAGCTCTGAAGTCTCGAGCCATTCGGCGGGCGGCCGGCCGTCGCCGGGGCGGACCGGCAGGCGCCGGTCGAGCTGCTCGGCCAGCAGGGAGACGCGATCGGTCGCCGCGGCCAGCGGGATCTCGCGCGTTCCCGTCCCCGCGTCCGGCGCCCGAACAACATAATAGCCCGATCCGGGCTTGGCCTGAAGAATGCCCTGCCCGACCAGCCGCAGATACGCCTCGACCACCGTATTCTTGCCGATTCCCAGCCGGTGCGCCTCGTCGCGGATCGACGGTAGCCGCTGGCCCGGCCGCAACGTGCCCGCGCGCAGCTGCATGAGGATGCTGTTGATCACGAAGTCGATCTTCAGTGGCGGTGAGGGCATGATGCGTAACGGCTCCGATTGTCGCCACGTCCCTATCACATTGTCCCGAATTGTACCTGCATCCCTTCGACGCCTGCGGTTATTTCTCGATGCGATCTTCGGGGGGCGAAGTGCGGCATCGCCGGCACTGCGAAACCTTCGGAGGGCACCGCAGTCGAACAGCAACGAGAGTGCAGCAGTGACAGAAGACGCGAACCGCTCTACGTCCAGAATTTCCGGCTTCCACAAACTGTCCGCGCAGCAGCGGATTGATCGTGTCGCGGCTTTCGCGGGGCTCGGCGAGGAGCATCGCCGCCAGCTCGCCGCGCCGTCCAATATCGACGCGCATCTCGCCGATCACATGATCGAGAATATGGTGACGACCATCGCGATTCCGGTCGGGATCGCCACCAATTTGCGGGTCGATGGCCGCGACGTGCTGGTGCCGATGGCGACCGAGGAATCCTCCGTTGTC